>DAOMBL010000113.1:0-8841 GCA_035427325.1 Casimicrobiaceae bacterium | reverse complement strand
CTGCGCGACCTTCGAGCGCTGCTCGACGGCCTGCGAGAACGACTTGCCGAGGCGGAACGTCGAGTAGTCCTTGAAGTCGTGCGCCACGCGCTCGAAGTACGCGCGCACGACCGCGTGGTATTGCGGATTGTCGAGGAGGAACGCGTCGTGCCCGTGCGGCGCAGCGACGTCCGCGTAGGTGACGTCGTGCCGGTTCGCCACCAGCGCCTCGACGATCTCGCGCGAACGCGACGACGGGAAGCGCCAGTCGGTCGTGAACGACACGACCAGGAAGCGGCAGGACGCCGCCGCGAGCGCGCGCGCGAGGTCGCCGCCGGTCGCCCGGGCCGGGTCGAAGTAGTCGAGCGCCTTGGTGATCCGCAGATAGGTGTTCGCGTCGTAGTAGTCGGCGAATTTCTCGCCCTGGTAGCGCAGGTAGCTCTCGATCTGGAACTCGGGCGCGAACGAGAAATGCAGCCCCTCGCGGAGCTGGCGCCCGAAGCGCGACTCCATCTGCTCGTCGGACAGGTAGGTGATGTGGCCGATCATCCGGGCCACGCGCAGCCCGCGGCGCGGCAGCGCGCCGGCGGCGGCGAAGTTCCCGCCGTGGAAGTCGGGGTCGGTGAGGATCGCCTGGCGCGCGACCTCGTTGAACGCGATGTTCTCGGCCGACAGGTTCGGCGCAGCCGCGATCACCAGGGCGTTGCGGATGCGCGCCGGATAGCGCGTCGCCCAGCACAGCGCCTGCATGCCCCCGAGGCTCCCGCCCATCACGGCCGCCCAGGACTCGATGCCGAGATGATCGGCGAGTCGCGCCTGCGAATCGACCCAGTCCTCGACCGTGACGATCGGGAAATCCGCGCCCCACGGCTTGCCGGTGTGCGGGTGGATCGTGGTCGGGCCGGTCGACCCGAAGCAGCTGCCGAGATTGTTGACGCCGACGACGAAGAACCGGTGGGTGTCGAGCGGCTTGCCCGGCCCCACCATGTTGTCCCACCAGCCGACGTTGTCCGGGTCGTCCCTCCAGGTGCCGGCGACGTGGTGCGACGCGTTCAGCGCGTGGCAGACGAGCACCGCGTTGCTGCGGCGCGGGTTGAGTTCGCCGTAGGTCTCATAGGCGAGTTCGTAGGCCGGGAGCGTCTTGCCGCAGGCGAGCTCGAGCGGCTTGTCGAACCGTGCGACCTGCGGCGTGACGACGCCGACCGAATGCCCGGCACCGGCCCGTGCCGCGGTCCCGCCCGTCGTCTCGCTGAACCTTCCCATCGTCTGCCGTCGGCCCCGCCCCTGCCGGCCGGCCTGCGCCGCCCGGATCGCCCCGGCGCGACGCCGGTTCCGTGTCGGACCGACCCGCTTTAGCCGGATTTGTATTGCGCCCGCAAGCTGGATCAAATCGGCGCGTCCGATGCGAGTCTAGCCAATCGCAGCGGAATTGGATACTCGCGCACCATTATGGCGCAACCGTCCGGCGACCACGCGTCGTTAACCGAAGCGAACGAACCATCGGGGCTGCGCCGCCCGTCGGCCGCTTGTGCGATTTCATGACATTGGAATAAACTGGACGGGAATTGGTCAGGCCAGTTGAACGACGCCCGTCCTCCCTTCGCACGCCAAGCCCGTCCGGTGACCCCATGACCCCGATCCGCGCGCTCGCCGTCACGATTGCCGCCGCGTCCCTGGCGGCCGCGCTGCCCTCGCATGCGCAGAGCGGGCAGCAGCTCTACACCACGTACTGCGCCGGATGCCACGGACCGGCCGGCAACAACAAGAACGGGGTGCTGAGCGGCAAGGACTGGTCGTACATCAAGCTGGCCATGGACACGAGGCCGGAGATGACTGCGGACCTTCGCCCGCTGTACGACGCGAGCATCATCACCGACGCCACGTTCATGTCGATCGCGAGCTACCTCGCGACGTTCTCGGGCGGCGCCACGAGCCAGCTCTCGATGCCCTCGGCGTTCGCGTTCGGGACGGTTCCGGTCGGCGTCGGCAGTTCGGTGGTGTCGAAGAACGTCTCGTCGACCGGCAACGCGGCGGTGACGATCACGTCGGTCGGCAACAGCAACCCGGCGGAGTTCTCGATCGTCAGCCGTACCTGCACCGACGGCGGATTCGTCTATCCGCTGTCGTCGTGCTCGATCAGCGTCCAGTTCACGCCGCTCGCCGCGGGAGCGCGCTCCGGCACGATCACGATCGTGTCCAACGGCCTCGGCAGCCCGCAGACGATCGCGATGTCGGGCACCGGGCAGGCGGGCGGACCGCCGCCTTCGGGCACGCTGTCGATGCCCTCGGCGCTTGGCCTCGGCTCGTCCGCGGTCGGCGTCCAGACCGCGGGTTCGGTCCTGACGGTCTCGAACATCGGCGGCGGCAGCGCGACCGTGACCGGCCTGTCCACGAATCCCGCCGCGGAGTTCCCGATCACCGGATTCACCTGCGCGAGCGTGGCGCCCGGCGCGAGCTGCACGGTGACCGTCGCGTTCCGTCCGCAGGCCGCGGGCGCACGAAGCGGCACGCTGACGATCACCGACACCGGCACCGGCAGTCCGCACGTCGTGACGCTGTCGGGCACGGGGACCGGCGCGACGCCCGTTGCGAACAAGGTGCTGGCGATCGAGTACTTCCACGCCGGCATCGGCCACTACTTCCTCACGGCGCAGGCGGACGAGCAGTACGGCCTCGACAGCGGCGTGTTCGCCGGATGGCAGCGCACCGGCAACGCGTTCAACGTCTGGGACGCGTCCTCCGGCGGCGCGCTGCCGGTGTTCCGGCTCTACACGACGAAATTCGCATCGAAGGCCGCGCACTTCTACACGACCGACACGGTCGAGCGCGAAGGCATCCGTGCCGAGAACGGCGGCGACTGGACCTACGAGAAGATCGCCTACTACCTGCCGCCCGCCGCGGGCGGAGCCTGTCCGGCGGGCGCGGTGCCGATCTACCGGATGTTCAACAACGGACAGACCGGTGCGCCCAACCACCGCTTCACGACAAGCCCCGCCACCTACCAGCAGTTCACGACGGCGCAGGGCTGGGCCGGCGAGGGCGTCGTGTTCTGCGCGCCGCAGTAGCGGCATCGGTGCCGCGGGCGGCCGCCGGGGCCGCGCGCGTCAGAACGCCTTCGTGACGCCGGCCTGGATCCAGCGCGCGGAGAACGTGTCGATGTCCGGGCTGCCGCCGCCTCCCAGCCGCCAGCTGCTCTTCTGCCGGTAGAAGTCGACGCGCAGGTCCGCGGTCCAGCCGTCGGCGAAGCTCTTCGCCACGCGCAGCGACGTCGTGAACGCTCCGAACGCGGCGAGGCGCGTGTCCGCCGTGTAGTCCTCGCCCGGAACGTAGCCGCTCGGAAACGGCGGATTCCTGTAGAAGTCCGCCGCGCTCTGCGTGTAGTAGCGCAGTCCCGGTTGCACCGTCCAGCCCTGCGGCAACGCCTGCACCCATTGCGCCTCGGTCATGTAGGACGTCGAGCCGAACGAGTCGTCGAGGACACGGAACGCGAGCCGCAGCGTCGCGTCGGCCGCGGGGAGCGCCTGGATCCAGCGCGTGAGCCACGCGAAGACCCGTCGCTCGTCGGGTCGCGCGTCGAGCGGCTTGTAGGGATCGTCGTAGTAGCCGTGTCCGCGCGAGAAGGTGAGGTTCGACTGGACGATCGCGCCCGGGTTGACCGCCTGCGTGATGCCGACGAGCCAGTCGATCGTGTAGCGCGTCTCGTTGTCCGCGACGCCGTTGTTCGAGTGGATGCGATCCGCGGTGCCCGCGAAGCCGAACGAGAACGTCGTGTTGCGATCCTCGGTCCACCAGCGCAGATCGAGCGAGCCCGCGCGCGACAGGAAGTCGCGCTCGGAGGACACCGCGCCGCCGACGCCGATCGCGTAGCGGTCGTAGTACTTCGTGACCCGCGCGTCGCCCGCGGTGCGGTAGTCGCGCACGCCTTCGCCGGAGGCCCCCGACAGCGTGTTGAAGTAGCGCGGCGAGGCCCCCGACATGCCGTCGTAGACGAGCGAGCCCTCGAAGAGCCAGCTGCCGGCGAACGGCTTCTGCAGGAACATCGACGGGCTCTGCACTTCCATCCGGCTCGCGCCCGGCTGCCAGTCGCGGTAGTCGAGGTAGCGGATCGAGAACGTGCCCCCGTCCGGCATCGACTGTGCGGTCGCGGAGGGTGCGATGCCGGGGAGTGCGAGCGCCGCCGCCATCAGCGCGCGGGCCGACGGAGCGTTTGGCCGGGCGGGCCCCCCTTCCGTTTCGCCCGCGGAATCCGGGTCGTGCCGCGCGGAGCGGGCCGGTTGTGCGTGATGAATTCGCGAGCCCGCGTCAGTTGCAGCCACAGCCGCCTCCGCCGACGCCCCATCCGCCGCCTGCGGCTTCCTTGCTGGTGTAGACCTGCTCCTGGTAGCGCATCTCGAGTCGTTCGCCCGGCGGATCGAACTGCATCGCCGGGCGCGCGAGTTCGCCCTTCTCCCAGGGCCTGGGCGGCGCCCAGGCGCATCCCCCCACGCCGATCGCCACCGCAACCCACGCCAGCACGTGCGCCCGCACGCGAGACCGACGGGGTGCGGGTCGCGATCCGCCGGGGGAAGCGCCGCGCTCGGTAGAGGTCATTTCGCGCCGAGCGCGGCCTGGATGCGCGCTTCGAGGGCGCCTTTCGACTCGTCGCGGAAACCGCTTTCGACCGAGACGATCCTGCCGCTGCGGTCGACGAGATAGGACGTCGGCATGCCCTTCACGTCCCATGCCGCGGGCGATGCGCCCGAGGGATCGTAGACGATCGTGAAGTCGCCCGGCGTCGTCGCCAGGAACTTCGCGGCGTCCTCCAGGCGCTTGTCGACGTTGACCGCGACGATCGACAGGCCCCGGTCGCCGTAGCGGCGCTGCATCTCGCTCATCCACGGGAACGAGCGCTTGCAGGGCCCGCACCACGATGCCCAGAAGTCGACGACGACGACGCGGCCCCGAAGGTTTTCGAGCGCGACGGTGGCCCCGCGGGCATCGGGGAGCGCAAACGCGGGCGCGGCATCCCCCGGGGCCAGCGCCTTCCCGGGAACCGACATCACGATCGTCGCCATCGCGAGCATGACCGCCGCGCTGCGCACGCACGAATTGGCCATTCCGGCGTCCTCCGTCGAGGGGCCCCGATCAGGGCACGGCCGGATTATGCCATTGTCATCGGCGGGGCGCGCAATGGCCGGAAGGGGCCGGTCAGGCGTTCAGTTTCTCGATCAGCGCCGCGAGCTTCGCGGGCTCGTCCGAACGCCTCATCCGGTCGACGATCGGCTTGATCGCGCCCACATCCGAAGTAAGCACTCGCTGCTTGACTGCGGGCACCTGCGCGGGGTGCATCGAGAAGTCGCGCAGGCCGAGGCCCAGCAGCAGGCGCGTCATCTGGGTGTCGCCGGCCATCTCGCCGCAGACCGCGATCGGCACCTTCGCCTTGCGCGCGTCTCCGATCGCGAGCGCGAGCAGGCGCAGCACCGCGGGGTGCAGCGGGTCGTAGAGGTGGGACACCGATTCGTCGGCGCGATCGACCGCGAGCGTGTACTGGATCAGATCGTTGGTCCCGACCGACAGGAAATCGAGCCGCGCGAGGAAGCTGTCGATCGCCAGCGCCGCCGCGGGAATCTCGATCATGCCGCCGACGGGCACCGCGGGGTCGAACGGTTCGCCCCGCTCGCGCAGGGTCTCCTTGGCCTGCTCGATCATCGCGAGCGTCGCGTCGATCTCGCCGACGGAGGCCAGCATCGGGATCAGGATGCGCATGCTCCCGTAGTGAGACGCCCGCAGGATCGCGCGCAACTGGGTCAGGAAGAGCTTGGGCTCGGCGAGGCAGAAGCGCACCGCGCGCAGGCCCAGCGCCGGATTGGGCGCGACGCGGGACAGGCCGCCGAGCCCCTCCTTGCTCTTGTCGGCGCCGAGGTCGAAGGTGCGGATGGTGACCGGCTTGCCGGCGAGCCCGGCAGCGACCGCGCGGTAGGCTTCGAACTGCTCGTCCTCGTCCGGCAGCCCGACGCGGTTGAGGTAGAGGAACTCCGAGCGGAACAGCCCGACGCCCGACGCGCCGCTCTCGAGAACCTGCGCGAGGTCGCCGGGCAGTTCGATGTTGGCGTTGAGTTCGACGCGCTGCCCGTCGAGCGTCTCCGCCGGCTTCCCGCGCAGGCGCCGGAGCTTCTGCCGCTCGAGGTCGAGTTCGCTCTGCCTCAGCCGATACTCGGCGAGCACCGCCCGGTCCGGGTTGACGATGACGACGTGGTGGTTGCCGTCGACGATCAGCAGTTCGCCGTCGTGGATCATCTGCCGCGCGTTGTGCGTGGCGACGACCGCGGGGACGCCGAGGCTGCGCGCGACGATCGCGGTATGCGAGGTCACGCCGCCGAGGTCGGTCAGGAACGCGGCGAAGTGGTGTTGCTTGAACGAGATGACGTCGGCAGGCGAGAGGTCGTGCGCGACGAGGATCGTGCGTTCCTCGGCGACGGAACCGGGCAGCACCCCGGGCTTGCCCATCAGGCGCTTCAACACGCGCTCGACCACCTGCACGACGTCGGCCTTGCGTTCGCGGAGGTACGGGTCCTCGATCTGCTCGAACTGCTCGATCAGGACGTTCATCTGCTGGGTCAGCGCCCACTCGGCGTTGCAGCGCTGCTCGACGATGATCTTCTTCGGGACCTCGGCGATCGTCGGGTCGTTCAGGATCATCCAGTGGACGTCGAGGAACGCGCCGAATTCGCCGGGCACCTCGCCCGACTTCGTCACCGTGCCGTGCAGCGCGGTCAGCTCCTTCTGGACCTCGTCGATGGCGAACGCGAGGCGCGCGACCTCCTGGTCGAGCCGCGCGGCCGGCACCGTGTAGTGGGCGACCTCGAGGGTCGCGTGCGAGACGAGCTGCGCGCGCCCGATCGCGATGCCGCGCGAGACGCCGATGCCGTGGAGCGCGAAGCTGACCATCCTTCAGCGCCCCTGCGGAGCGTGTCCGGGACCCCGGCCCGGCCCCCCGGACCGCCCCGCGGTCAACCGAGATCGCCCGGGGCGACCAGCACCGCGGTCAGCGCCTCGACCGCCTGCACCTCGTCGGGACCCTCGATCTCGAGGCGCACGGTCGTGCCCATCGCCGCGGCGAGCATCAGCACCGCCATGATGCTGCGCGCGCTCGCGCGACGCTCGCCCACGACGAGCACCGCGCGGCTGCGGAAGCGGTTCGAGACCTTGACCACGCGCGCCGCGACGCGGGCGTGCAGCCCCTTGACGTTGCGCAGGCGAATCTCGCGAATCTGCATGAGGGGCCTCCTGGCGGAATGTGACGGAACGCTCCGGTCGGCGCCCGACCGGATCTCCCCCGTTGGTCCGCGACAGCGTCCGGCAGTTCCGCGGCGAGTCGAATTTCGTTGTCGCTCCGTGGCGACGCGTGCCGATGCGCGGCGCGACGTGAGCGAACACTCGTCACTGCCCTTCGCCGAAATAGTCGGCGACGAGCGCGCAGAGCGCGGTCATCGCTTCCTCCTCGTCCGGCCCCGAGGTCTCGAGCGTCACCTTCGAGCCCTTGCCCGCCGCGAGCATCATGACGCCCATGATGCTCTTCGCGTTCACGCGGCGGCCGTTCCGCGCGAGGTGCACCTCGCTCTGGAAACGCGACGCGAGCTGCGTCAGTTTCGCCGACGCGCGCGCGTGGAGGCCGAGCTTGTTGACGATCTCAAGTTCGCGTTGCGGCATGGGCCGGATCGACCACGACGTGCACGACACCCTCGCATCCGCCGGAGACCGCCTTGCGTACCATCGTCTCCAGCCCCTTCGTCCGGTAGGTACACGCACGGACGAGCATCGGCAGGTTGACCCCCGCCATGACCTCGACGCGACCCGGATCCGCGAGATTCCGCGCGAGGTTCGACGGCGTCGCGCCGTAGATGTCGGTGAACACGAGCACGCCCTCGCCGCTGTCCAGCCGTGCGACCTGCGCGCGTGCGGCCGGCAGGAGGTCGAGCGGGTCGTCGCTCGCGCGCACCGACAGCGTCTCGAACTGCGGAGGACGCGCCCCCAGGACGTGCGCGATCGCGCGCGCCAGCGCTTCGGGCAGCGTGTCGTGTGCGACGATCAGGATCCCGATCATGCGGTCGCGCCGCGCCTTCCTGGCGGTGCGCGGCTGCGTTGGCCGATGGTAGCACGCCAAAGTGGCGCCAAAGTAGGGTCGCCAAAGTAGGGTCAGACTCGACTTTCCGGCAAATGCCGGAAAGTCGAGTCTGACCCTACTTTGCCAACGCCGGAAAGTCGAGTCTGACCCTACTTTGTGTGACCCTACTTTGTGACCCTACTTTGTGTGACCCTACCTTGCCCTGCTTTGCCCTGACCCTACTTGGCCAGGAGCCCCAGGAGCCGCTCGGCGAACAGGCCCGCGACGTCGAAGCCGGTCTGCGCCGCGATCTCGACGAAGCAGGTCGGGCTCGTGACGTTGACCTCGGTCAGGGAGTCGCCGATCACGTCGAGCCCCACGATCAGCAGGCCCTCGGCCCAGAGCGCGGGACCGAGCGTCTGTGCGATCTCGCGATCGCGGACGGAGAGCGGTCGCGCGACGCCGCGCCCACCGGCCGCAAGATTGCCGCGCGTCTCGCCCGCCTTCGGGATGCGCGCGAGCGCGTAGGGCACGGGCTCGCCGGCGATGATCAGGATGCGCTTGTCGCCTTCCGCGATCTCCGGAATGAAACGCTGCGCCAGGGCCGCGCGCGATCCGTCGCCGGTGACGGTTTCGAAGATCACGTTGAGATTGGGGTCGCCCGCAGCGACACGGAAGATCGACGTTCCACCCATGGAATCGAGCACTTTGGCCACGCATTCGCCGTGCTCGTCGATGAAGGCGCGCAGATCGGCGGGCAGACGCGACACCAGGGTGGG
>DAOMBL010000112.1:0-8845 GCA_035427325.1 Casimicrobiaceae bacterium | reverse complement strand
GCGAACCCGGCCGAGATCGCGGCGCTCGACGCGGCCACGGCGGTCCCGGCCGTCGCGGCGCCCGTTACCTGGGCTCGCACGGGGATGCGTCTGGTTGTGCTCGATGCACCCGGAGCGGGCACGGTACCGGTGTGCCGGTTCTTCACCGGCCGCTTCGGCCACAAGGCGTCGCACTTCTTCACCGCGTCCGCGGCCGAGTGCGACGCCATCAAGGCGAGTCCCGACTGGACCTACGAAGGCATCGCGTTCCACGCCTGGACGGCCACGCCCACGGGCGATTGCGCGAGCGGCCTGGTGCCGGTCTGGCGCTACTACAACAACGGCTGGACGAACGCACCCAACCACGCGTACACCGCCGACGCCGCCCAGGCCGGCAGGCTCGCTTCGTTCGGCTACACGCCGGAAGGCGTGGCGTTCTGCGTCCCGACATCCGCGACCAGCGCGGCAGTCCGAACCGGAGAGCTCGTCTCGACCACATGGACCTTCCCGGAGTTGCCCGAGGTCTACGGGCCGGGTCCGCTGCGCATCGCCTTTCCCGCAACCGTCTACCACGGCACGAATTGGAAGCTCTCGGAAGCCGGCGCGACGCAGATCGAGTACTACCTGCACCACGAATTCAACAGCGCCTGGTCCTCGCAGACCGGATGGGATCCGCTCGCCGGCGGCTACCTGCTAGTCGGCGGCAGCGGATTCGAGGGCGCCGGCATCGCCCACATCGCCTATGCGTTCGACCGGGTCGACGGCGCTTCGGCGCCGGTGTGCTCGCACGTCGTCTACTTCCTCGGCGACGGGTTCACGTTGCACCCATTCCAGCACAGCGTCTGGTCGGGCTGCCGGATCGGGCAGATGAATCGATCATGAGGTGAATTCCGCCGCACGCAAGAGCGCGCGGCGCCGTTAGAGGATCAGTACGTCGCCCGCCCGCCCGAGAGGTCGAACACCGCCCCGGTCGAGAACGCGCAGTCCTCGCTCGCGAGCCAGCACACCATCGACGCGATCTCGTCGACGGTGCCGAAGCGGCCCATCGGGATCTTCGAGAGCATGAAGTCGATGTGCTGCTGCGTGATCTGGTCGAAGATCGCGGTGCGCACCGCGGCCGGCGTGACGCAATTCACGCGGACGCCCGACTTCGCGAGTTCCTTGCCGATCGACTTGGTGAGCCCGATCACCGCCGCCTTCGACGCGCTGTAGGCCGACGCGTTCGGATTGCCCTCCTTGCCCGCGATCGACGCGATGTTGACGACGCGGCCGTAGTCGTTTTTCAGCATCACCGGCACGACGGCGCGATTGCAGTAGAAGACGCCGTTCACGTTGATGTCGAACACGCGCTTCCAGGCGTCGACCGGGAACTCCCAGGTCGTGTGGTTGGGGCCGGCGATCCCGGCCGAGCAGACGAGCGCGTCGATGCGGCCGCCGAACGCGCGCGCCGTGGCCGCGGTCGCCTGCTCGACCGCGTGCGGGTCGGCGACGTCGAGCGCGTGCGTGACGCTGCCGTGGCCGAGCGAGGCTGCCGCGGACGCGAGCGCCTGCGCGTCGAGATCCCACAGCGCCACGCGCGCCCCCGACACCGCCAGGCGCTTCGCGACCGCGAGGCCGATGCCGGCCGCGCCCCCCGTGACGACCGCCGTGCGGCCTTCGAAATCCAGTCGGTTCATCGTGTTCCTCCGTGTCCGCCATGGTACCCGACCGGCGCCACCGGTCCGCTCCGGACACGGAAAGCGGCGCGAGGCGGGGCGAATAATCGCGTTGCCCGCGGGAGCCCGGCGGACGATGATCGACGCGGTCGGATGCGCGCAACGATCCGGCCCACGGAATCCCCTCCCTCGCCCCCGCGCCAACGCGGGGGCATTTTCTCGCCCCGGGGGTTCGCCGCGCGCGCGCCTGTCGAAGTACCATCCGGCATGGCCGAGAACGACGACGGCGTCACCCGGCGCGACTTCCTGAACGGCGTGGCCCTCGCCATCGCCGCCGGCCTCGTCCCTGCCGCGATCTTCGGCGCGCGCGACGCCGTCGCGGCCTATCCGCCCGCGGACACCGGGTTCCGCGGCAGCGACCCCGGTTCCTACGACGTGGCGCACGCGATGCGCGACGGCCGACGGTACGACCTCGACCGCGTCAAGGCGACGGAGTCCGCCGACCTCGTCGTCGCGGGCGCAGGCATCTCCGGCCTCGCGGCGGCGACCTACTATCGCGCGCGACGACCGAACGCGCGGATCCTGATCCTCGACAACCATCCGGATTTCGGCGGTCACGCGCGGCGCAACGAGTTCCTCGTCGACGGCCGCCTGCTCCTGGGCTACGGCGGCAGCGAATCGCTGCAGTCTCCGTCGACGCTGTGGAGCGACGGGGCGCGGGCGTTCCTCGCCGGTCTCGGCGTCGACATCGAGCGCTTCGACACCGCGTTCGACCGCACGCTCTATCCATCGCTCGGCCTGTCGCGCGGCGTGTTCTTCACGCGCGAGGCGTTCGGCACCGACAGGCTCGTGACCGGCGATCCGATGCGGATGGTCGCCGACGACATCCCGCCCGACCGGATGAATGCGCGTCCGGTCGAGGCATTCGTCGCGGACTTCCCGCTGCCGGAAGCCTCGCGCGCGAAGCTCGTCGAGATGTGGACGTCGAAGCGCGACCCGCTCGCGGGAAAGATCGTCGCGCAGAAGGAGGCCTACCTCGACCGGATCAGCTACCGCGACTGGCTGATCCGGCACTGGGGCCTGGACGAACAGGCCGCGGACGTGTTCTACGGTCGCACGCTCGACTTCTTCGCCGTCGGCACCGACGCGGTCTCGGCGCGCGAAGCCTTCGACACCGGCTACCCCGGATTCCTCGGCGTCGGCATCGAGCGCGACGAGGACGCGACGAAGGAGATGGAGGAACCCTACATCCATCACTTCCCCGACGGCAACGCGTCGCTCGCGCGGCTGATGGTGCGCCGGCTCGTGCCCGGCGTCGCGCCGGGTTCGACGATGGACGACGTCGTGACCGCGCGGTTCGACTACGGCCGGCTCGACATTGCCGGCACGAAGACGCGCCTGCGGCTGGACAGCACCGTCGTCGCGGTGCGCAACCGCGACGGAGGCGTCGACGTCGGATACGTCCGGGACGGGAAGCTCGCCCGCGTGCGCGCGGGCGCGTGCATCCTCGCCGGCTACCACATGATGATCCCGTACGTGATGCCGGAGCTGCCGAAGCGCCAGCGCGAGGCGCTGTCGGCGAACGTCAAGGCCCCGCTCGTGTACGTGAACGTCGTCGTGCGGAACTGGAAGCCCTGGGTCGCGCGCGGTGTGCACGAGATCAGCAATCCGATGGGCTTCTATTCGCGCGTGAAGCTCGATTATCCGGTCAGCATGGGCGACTACCGGTTCGCCCGGGGGCCGGACGAGCCGATGGTGCTGCACCTCGTCCACGTGCCGGTGGTCCGCGGCAGCGGGATCGACCTGCGCACGAGGCTGCGCGCGGCGCGGGCGCAGCTCTACGCGACGCCGTTCGACACCTTCGAGCGCAACGCCCGCGACGAACTCGCCCGTATGCTCGGCCCCGGGGGCTTCGACGCCGGCCGCGACATCGTCGCGATCACCGTGAACCGGTGGGGCCACGGCTACTCGTACTCGGGCTCGGCGCTCGACGGCGACGACGGCGATGGCGGCAAGGTGCCCGCCCTCGCCCGCAGGCGGGCCGGGCGCACCACGTTCGCGAACGCCGACGCGAACTGGGAGCCCTACGCGCACGCGGCGATCGACCAGGCGCGCCGAGCAGTCGACGATCTCCTCGGAAAGGCTGCGAAGAAGGCAAAAGGCTGATCCGGCGCTCGAAGTCCGGTGGGTCGGCGCCCGAGCCGACGGCGAATCCGCCGTGGGTCGGGCTTCAGCCCGACGGGGTCTGTGCCTTCAGGCCGACATCAGGAGTCAGAAGTCAGAGGGCAGCCGCGCCGGTGATTCCCCGGGCGGCACATTGAGCGCCGGGGAGCATCTTCCGTGTCGGGCCGAAGCCCAAGCCGTCGGGCTGAAGCCCGACCCACTGGCTTGTCGCAGCACCCCGTCGGGCTGAAGCCTGACCCACAGCGGAGGTGTTGTGGGTCGGCCTTCAGGCCGACGCATTTCTTCGCATCGAGCGCCGGGGAGCGTCTTCCATGTCGGGCCGAAGCCCAAGCCGTCGGGCTGAAGCCCGACCCACGTTGGGAAGGACGACCAGCAGACGCCGCGCGGCCGGGTATCCTCCGCTGATGAGCGGTGAATCCGGAGGCCCGTCGCGATCGCAAGCGCTTCGCGCAGCATCGAGTCACCCGCGCTGGCGCGCGTTCGCCGAGGAGGCCGCCATGGGCGCGCGCTTCCTCGCCGGCCTGCGGCCGTTCCTGCGGTACCGCCTGGCGGATTCGGACTGCGATGCCCTGCTGGCGCGCTCGCTCGCCACCCGGGAGGAGCGCTTCCTCGAACTCGTGAGGCGCGGAATATTCGACCGTGGCGAGGGACCGTACCGGCCGCTCTTCCGGCACGCGGGGATCGGCTGCGGCGACCTCGAGCGCATGGTGCGGGACCAGGGCGTCGAGGGCACGCTCGAGGTCCTCTACGACGCCGGCGTGCGCGTCACGCTCGACGAATTCAAGGGTCGGGTGCCGATGCGCCGCGCGGGCGAGGACATCGCAACGGGCCGCGGCGCTTTCGACAACCCGTTGCTCACGCGCCACTACGAGACGCAGTCGAGCGGATCGCGCGGAGCACCCACGCGGCTCATCATCGACCTGGAGCTGCTCGCGCACGAGGCGGCGTACGAGAGCGTATTCCTGCGCTCGTTCGGACTCACCGACCGGCCGAAGGGGCTGTGGCATCCGGCGCCGCCCGGATCGGCCGGGCTGAAACTGGTCCTGCGCCTCGCCCATCTCGGTTATCCGGTCGAACGCTGGTTCTCGCAGACGCCGGTCTCGCTCCGCGACGACCATCGGCACGCCGTCTTCGTGCACGCGATGCGCCTGGCGAGCCGCATCCACGGACGGGCGCTCGCCCGCCCCGAGCACGTTCGACTCGACGATGCGGCGACCGTCGCGGCCTGGCTTGCGCAGTGTGTCGCGCGCGGCACGCCGGCGTTCCTAAGTGCGACCACGTCGAGCGCGGTGCGCGCGTGCCAGGCGGCCGTCGAGCGCGGGCTGGACATCCGGGACACCTTCATCCGCGCGTCGGGCGAGCCGCTGACCCCGGGCAAGGTTCGCGCCATGACGGCAGCCGGCTGCAGGGTCCATTGCCATTACGCGATGGCGGAGGTGAGCCGGATCGCGATCGCCTGCGCGCGGCCCGCATACGCCGACGACGTGCACGTGGCAGCGGACAAGGTTGTGCTGCTCACGCGCCCGGTCGCGCTTCCGGGCGGGGGAGAGGCCCAGGCGTTGATGCTCTCGACCCTCCACTGGAGCGTGCCGAAGATCATGATCAACGTCGAACTGGGCGACCACGGCGTCCTCGAACGACGGGCCTGCGGTTGCCCCTGGGACGCGATTGGGTTCTCGCAGCACCTGCACACGATCCGCAGCTACGAGAAGCTCGTCACCGAAGGCATGCACTTCGTCGGCGCAGACCTCGCCGCCCTGGTTGACGAGATCCTGCCGGCGCGCTTCGGCGGAAACGCCACCGACTACCAGTTCACGGAAGTCGAGAGCGGCGGACTCGCGCGCGTCGAACTCAGTGTGGACCCGAGGCTCGGGGCGTTGGACGAACGGGCGATCGCCGGCGTGGTGCTCGATACGCTGGGAGGGCGCGACGCCGCGAGCCGGATGATGGCCGGCGTCTGGGACGACGGACAGACACTGCGCGTCGTTCGCCGAAAGCCCCGGGCGACGCGAACCGGAAAGATCCACGTCCTGCACGTCGAGCGCGCAGCCGACACGCCGGACTGAGACGGCGCGCGCCCGATGCTCACTTCGTCGCCAAACCGGCGCTCGCGGCGACCGTTGCCCAGCGCTGCATCTCGTGCCGGATGTCCTGCGCGAATGCCTCTGGCGTTCCGAACACCGGGGTGAACCCCATCGAGCGCAGCTTCGCGTCGAGTTCCGCACCGCGGCTTGCGCGCAGGAGCGCGTCGTGGAGCCGCCG
Source organism: Casimicrobiaceae bacterium (assembly GCA_035427325.1). Lineage (GTDB taxonomy): Bacteria > Pseudomonadota > Gammaproteobacteria > Burkholderiales > Casimicrobiaceae > VBCG01. The sequence continues at coordinate 2,765 of DAOMBL010000112.1, read as the reverse complement.
GACGATGTCGGGCGAGGTGCCCGCGGGGGCGAGCATGCCCTGCCAGTTCGTGGATTCGAACCCCGGCACGCCAGCCTCGCTGACCGTCGGGATCGTCGGTGCCGCCGCCAGCCGCTGGGCACCCGTCACCGCGATACCCTTCAACTTGCCCTCGCGAACGAGCGGCAGCGCGGAACCCGGGAACGCGAAGCCGAATTGCACCTCGCCGGAGACCACGTCGCGAAACGACGCGGAACCCGAGTACGGCACGTGGAGCATCTCGACGCCGGTGAGCGACAGGAGCCACAGCGCCGTGAGATGCGCGAACGTGCCGACACCGGAGGTCGCATAGGTCATCGGCAGCGGGGCGCTGCGCGCGGCGCCGATCAGGTCGTCGAACGACGTGCCCTGGAACGAGGGGTGCGCCACGATCACGATCGGCTGCGACGCGACGATGCCGACTGGCACCAGGGCGACCAGCGGATCGACTGCGCGCGCGCCGATGAGCGCGGGCAGCGTGGCAATCGAGTTCGACGTGAACAGGAACGTGTAACCGTCCGGAGCCGCGCGCGCCACCGCCTCGGCCGCGATGTTTCCCGAGGCGCCGCCGCGGTTCTCGACGATCACGCTCTGCCCGAGTCCAGGCTCGAGATGCGCGGCCGTCAGCCGCGCCAGCGCGTCGAGCGAACTGCCCGCGGCGACCGACGCGACGATGCGGATCGTTCTCGAGGGCCATGGCCCCTGCGACCCGTCGGAGGCCGACGCGCTCGGCACGCCTCGAAGCGCGGCCCCTGCGCCGAGGCCGACCAGGGCTGCGACCGTTCGTCGCCGCAGTTGGCTTGTCAACGCATGTCTCCCCATTGCCTCCTCCCGGTGCGCCGAACTCGATTCCGTACGCGATTCGGCCCCCTACTCGATCCTGACTCGTCGGGCACTGAAGCCCAGGCTGTCGGGCTGAAGCCCAGGCTGTCGGGCTGAAGCCCAAGCCGTCGGGCTGAAGCCCAAGCCGTCGGGCTGAAGCCCGACCCACGGCGACGATGCGGCGGCTGTCGAGCTGAAGCCCGACCCGCAAGCACATTGCTTCACCCCGTCGGGCGGAACCTGGAATGGAGATCGGGGGTGCCGGCACCAGGGGTCGAACCCGGGACCTTCGGTTTACAAAACCGCTGCTCTACCGACTGAGCTATGCCGGCCAGGAGGGGATTCTAGCGGGCGCTCGCGTTCAACGCGCCCGACGGTTCGAATACGGTCGCCCGGTGCCTGGCCCCGCTACTTGATGACCTGCAGGTGCGAGGACTTGGCTCGCGGCTTGCGGTCGTCGTCTCCGCCGGCGACTTGCGACTCGGCAGCCGAATTCGCGCTTGCGGCCACCGGCTCCTGGGCGACCGTGAACGCGAAGCCATAGCCGGTCTCCTTCGCGAAGATGCCGGCGACATTCGTCATCGGCACTGCGACCTCCTGCGACTGGCCGCTGAAGCGCGCGGTGAACTGGATCCACTCGTTGTCGATCGTGAGCTTGCGCGTTGCGGCATGGCTCACGTTCAGCACGATCTCGCCGTTCTTCACGTACGCCGCGGGCACCCGCGTCTGCGCATTCACCTTGACCGCCAGATAGGGGGTCAGGCCGTTGTCCGCGCACCATTCGCAGATCGCACGGACGAGGTAGGGTTTGGCGCTCTGTTCGGACATGTCGGCGGTTCGGGACGGGATTCGTGTGGTGTCCGCACCTCAGGCGGCTACGGCGATTTCGGCGGACCGCCGATGCGACGATATCCGATTCCGCATGCCTCCCGGGGAGGCTAGCAGGATTCGGCCCCGGGGCGCAAACCCGGGTGCGCCGGCAGACAGGCGGACGCGGGCGAGCGATGCGCGGGCGATCGAAGGGGAATGGAGGGATCGTCGGGCTGACGGGTGTCTGACAAGTCGCCGCCTGAGTCGGCCTTCGCCCGTTGTCGATGGATGGGCGCAAAGCGTCGGGCCCGACCCACAGGGCCTGAAGCCCGACCCACGGCGATGTGCCGCAGCCCGTCGGGCTGAAGCCCGACCCACGGCGATGTGTTGCAGCCCGTCGGGCTGAAGCCCGACCCACAGCGATGTGCCGCAGCCCGTCGGGCTGAAGCCCGACCCACGGCGATGTGCAGCGGCCCGTCGGGCTGAAGCCCGACCCACAGGGGCTGAAGCCCGACCCACAGCGGAGGGGTTGTGGGTCGGCCTTCAGGCCGACGCCGTACTATTTGCGCATGCCGCGCTCGGCGCTGGTGAGCGCCTCGGAGAAGGCGGGTCGGGAGAACAGGCGCTCGGCGTACTTGAGGAGCGGCGCGGCGGGCTTCGACATCGGGACGCCGTAGTAGTCGAGGCGCCACAGCAGCGGCGTGATCGCGACGTCGAGCATCGAGTACTCGTCGCCCAGCATGTACTTGTGCTTGGTGAACACCGGCGCGATCTGCAGCAGCGCGTCGCGGACGAGGTTGCGCGCCTTCTCCGCGTTCTTCTGGTTGTTGCCCTCCAGCGCGTCGATGTGGACGAAGAGTTCCTTCTCGAAGCGGTGGAGGAACAGCCGGGCACGGGCGCGCATCACCGGGTCCGCGGGCATCAGCTGCGGATGCGGGAACCGCTCGTCGATGTACTCGTTGATGATGTTCGCCTCGTGGAGCACGAGGTCGCGCTCGACGAGCACCGGCACCTGGTTGTACGGGTTCATCACCGCGAGGTCCTCGGGCTTGTGGTCGAGGTCGACGTCGATGATCTGGAAATCCATCCCCTTCTCGTACAGCACGATGCGGCAG
>DAOMBL010000111.1:0-8940 GCA_035427325.1 Casimicrobiaceae bacterium | reverse complement strand
CGACAGCGTCGCCATGCCCGAGGTGAACTCGGCGACGGCCGTGCGGTTCACCGTCTGGATCGCGAACCCCAGCGCGACGCCGAGCGCGATCGCGAGCGTCGCGACCAGCGTGCGAGCGCGATTCGCGCCGAAGGCGCCGCGCATCACCGCGCGAACCGTGTCGCGGGTCGGCGTCATGGCGTGCCCGCCGGCGGAACGAGGCCCTCGGGCGTGAGTTCGAGCACGCGGTCGGCGATCGACGCCGCGGCACGCGAGTGCGTGACGAGCACGCCGGTCGCCCCGCGCGATTTCACCGTGTCGCGCAGGAGCGCGATGACCGACGCGGCGGTCCGCGGATCGAGGTTGCCGGTGGGCTCGTCGGCGAGCACGACGGCGGGGGCGTGGACGAGCGCGCGCGCAGTCGCGACACGCTGCAGTTCGCCTCCCGAGAGTTCCCGCGGCAGGCTCGTGGCGCGGTCACCGAGGCCGACGGAGTCGAGCAGCGCCGCGACGCGTGCGTCGTGTGTCGCCCGGGGCACGCCGTTCAGGGCGAGCGGCAGCGCCACGTTCTGGGCGACCGTCAGGTAGGGCAGCAGGTGGAACGCCTGGAACACGAACCCGATGCGCTCGCGGCGGAATCGCGCGCGGGCGTCGTCGTCGAGGGCCGCGAGCGTGACGCCGTCGACGCTCACGACACCCGCGTCCGGGACATCGAGGCCCGCGAGGAAGTTGAGCAGCGTGGACTTGCCGCTGCCCGATTCGCCGAGGATCGCGACGATCTCGCCGCGCGCGACGTCGAGATCGATGCCGGCGAAGAGCGATCGGGGCGGAGGGCCGGGAAAGGTCCGGGCGAGGCGGGCGACGTGGATCACCGGGAGGCGACCGCGGCGCTCGCGCGGCCGAGTGCGCATTGTCGCAGACGAGCGGGCCGGGCGCAGATCCCGATCGTGTCGCGCGCGGTGGCCGGACGTACCTGGCCGAAGCGGCAGACTTCGACGCGCCCCGCGGGACCGCAGCTCCGCCCGACGCCGCGGCACGATGCCGCGTCGATCACTTCGACGGCCTGTTCACCATGCTCTTGATGACGCCGACGAAGATCATGATGATGATGCCGCCGACGCCGCCGCCCACGACGTTGGAGAGCACCCCTCCACGCCGGTGGCCGCCGTGCCGCCCCCGCCCGTGAGGACCTCGACCAGTCGACCGCCGAGGCCGCCCCCCACGATGCCCGCGATCGAATTGCCGAGCACGCCGAGGCTGAATTTCCTGAGGAGCGCTCCGCCGAGGTTTCCTCCGACGGCGCCGGAGATCAGGTGCACGACCAGGGCAGGCAGGCCCATGGTCGCTCGTGTCGTCTCGTGGATGGCAAGGTTGGCGCGGCGAGGCTGCGGAGAGGAGCGGCGTCCGGCCCCGGTCCTCCCCGCGCGCGCGGGGGCTCAGACCCGGCCTTCGAGCAACGGCACGCCGACCCGGGAGCCCGCATCGTGGTCGCGGGTTCGCTCCGGGAGGACGATGAAGCCGTTCGCCTGCGCCATCGACGACAGCATACCTGAGCCCGGATCGCCGGCCGGTCGCCGGGCCGCGTCACCGTCGCTCGTTCGCACGAGGTTGCCGCGCTGGAATCCGGTGCGCCCCGCCCTGAACGCCGGCACCGGTTCGATGCCGCTGCACCGCCGCATCATCGTCATCGCCGTGGCGCACGATGTCCGCTGCGGCGTGCCGCGGGCCCGGTCGAACCCGCGGCACGATGTCGCGTCGATCAGTTCGACGGCTTGTTCATCATGTTCTTGATGACGCCCACGATGATCATGATGATGATGCCGCCGACGCCGCCTCCCGCGACGTTCGAGAGCACCGATCCCATGCCGCCCGCGGCCGCCGCCGCGCCGCCGCCGGTCAAGGCCCCGATCAACTGGCCGCCGATGCCTCCCCCCAGGATGCCCGCGATCGAATTGCCGAGCGTGCCGAGGCTCAGGTTCTTCAGAATCGCGCCGCCGATGTTTCCTCCCACGGCGCCCGCAATCAACTGCACGATCAGCGAAGTCATGTCCATGTTCGTTCGCCCTCCATTGTTGTCGGCATGAGCGGTGCGTCGAATTCCCCTTGAAGCCATGACGCTCGTCCGCCAGCCGGAATATGCACCTGACCATGCGCAGGCGCAATGGAAGGGCAGGCTCGTGCCATCTCCCGGGATCCGACCCGCGCGCGCGGCGCGCGGAGGATGATCGCCAAGTCGCCGGGGACGCGCTCGCGCGCGGCGGCGCTCCCGGGACGCTCAGATCAGACCTTCGAGCAACTGCACCTCGACCTCGGAGCCCGCGTCGAGGTTGCCGGTCTGCTCCGGGAGGACGATGAAGCCGTTCGCCTGCGCCATCGACGACAGGATGCCCGAGCCCTGGTCGCCGGTCGGGCGCACGGCCCAGCCGCCGTCGTTCGCGCGCGCGAGGACGCCGCGCTGGAACTCGGTGCGCCCGGGTGCCTTGCGCAGCGGCGCAGCGAGCCTCGCCTGGAACGTCGGCATCGGTTCGATGCCGGTGCGCCCCTGAAGCGCGAGGAGCGCATCGCGCACGAACTGGTAGAACGTGACCATCACGCTGACCGGGTTCCCGGGCAGGCCGAAGAAATGCGCGTCTCCGATCCGGCCGTAGGCGAGCGGGCGGCCCGGCTTCATCGCGATCTTCCAGAACACGACTTCCCCCAGCCGGTCGAGCAGTGACTTCACGTAATCCGCCTCGCCCACCGAAACGCCGCCCGAGGTGATGACGACGTCCGCGCTCGCGGCGGCGGAGCGGAACGCCTGCTCGAGCGCCTCCGGGACATCCGCCACGACGCCCAGATCGATCGTCTCGCACCCGATGCGGGCGAGCATCGCGCCGATCGTGTAGCGGTTGCTGTCGTAGATCTGGCCGGTGGCGAGCGGCGTGCCGATCGAGACCAGCTCGTCGCCGGTCGAGAAGAACGCGACGACGAGCTTGCGGTACACGGGGACTTCGTTGATGCCGAGCGAGGCGAGCATGCCGATCTCGGCGGGCCGGAGGGCCTGCCCGCGGCGGAACACGATGCCGCCCGCCTTCAGGTCCTCGCCGGCGAAGCGGCGATTCTGTCCGCGCTTGCCGACCGCGCCCGCGGCGACGACGACGCGGTCGCCGCGATCGTCGGCGCGCTCCTGCATCACCACGGTGTCGGCGCCGTCGGGCATCACGCCGCCGGTGAAGATGCGGACCGCTTCGCCCGGTCCGACCCGTCCCGCATGCGGACGTCCGGCGAACGATTCGCCGACGCGCTTCAGCGTCGTCTCCGCGCCGGCGGCCAGATCCTCGAAGCGCACCGCCCAGCCGTCCATCGCCGAGTTGTCGTGCCCCGGCACGTCGATCGGCGAGGCGAGGTCTCCGGCGAGCGTCCGGCCGAGCGCCTGGCGGATGTGGACGCGCTCGATCGTCGTCACCGGTTCGAGGTAGTCGCGGATCAGCGTCCGCGCGCGCTCGACCGGCATCGAGTTCGGGTCGTAGTCGTCGGCGCAGGAGGCTTCGCGGAGGGTCGGGGCGGCATTCATGACGCGTGATGTGCAGGCGGGCGGAACCGGGATTTTAGTCGCAACATCGGCGCTTCGAGCAGGTGCCAGGAAATCGCCGCGACGACGAGCGATGCCGCCAACGCGCCCGCGAACAGGGCACCGGGCGTGATCTCGCGATGCGCCCACACGATCGCCTGCTGGATCGGGAACGCGTAGACGTAGAGGCCGTACGAGTAGTCCGGCGCACGGCTGATCGCCCGGACCCGGAGCGCCGGATGGTAGGCGATCACGAGCACGACATAGGACAGGAGCAGCGCGTTCAAGGGGCCGCTGCGCGCGGCCTCGAACGGATCGAAGAGCGGAATCGCGACGGCGAGCGCCGCGCAAGGGAGCGACAGCGGCACGTGGCGCTGCCCGACGCAGGCGAGCGACCCCAGCAGGAAGAGCAGGGCGAGCGTGCGCGTCACCGGCGTGTTCGGCTCCAGCGGCACGATCTGCGGCCACGCGACCGCGACCCCGACCACGACGAGCGCTGCCGGCACGAGAACGCGCGGCCGCGCCAGTGCGCCGGCGACACCGGCGAGCGCGAGCGCGGCGTAGAGCCTCAGTTCGACCGGCAACGTCCACAGCGATCCGTTCGCCGCGCTCGGGAACGGGTTGTTCGCGAACGCGCCGGGCAGGGCGTCGACGACGTCGTAGCCGCTCGCGGTCCGGATGAAGTACCGCCAGGTGACCGGCGAAGTCAGGTAGTCGCGCCACGGCAGGGCGCCGGTCGCCCCGGCGACGAGCATGGTGAAGATCGTCGCGGCGATCAGCGCCGGATAGATCCTCAGCACCCGTGCCGCCAGGTAGGAGCGAAGCACGGGCCGCGCGAACCAGCTCTGGGTCACGAGGAAGCCCGACAGCACGAAGAACGTCCCGACGCCCAGGACGGCGAGGTTCATCGGCGGGAACGCGGCATGGAGCGGTTCCTCGAGCCAGCGATCGGTCAGGGCGTAGCAGTGGAACAGGATCACGATGCTGGCCGCCGTCAGGCGGATCGCGAGCACGTTGTTCTCCCGCCCGGCGGTCTGGTCGGCCAGGCGATGGGCCGCGAGCCAGCGCCTGGCTCCGGCCGGGCGATCGGCCGGAGACGGGATCGCGTCGTCGTGCGCTGACATCGAATGACGCCGGATGCGGAAACGCCGATCCTACGCCCGGCCCGAATCGGATTCGTTCCCGGCCGCGAGCTCGTCGCGCGTATTGATGTTGCGGAACGCGTCCGCTTCGTCGTCGAAGGAAACCTCGACGACCGCGAGATCCGCGTACCAGCGATCGATCTTGCGGCCGCCGCCCGCGAGGAACGCGTCGAGATGCGGCGCGAGGCTCGTGCGCACGAAGGCGAACACCGGGTGAGGCTGGTCGAAGGTGCGCGCCACCGCGACGTCGGCGCCTGCCCTTTCGGCGCCGGCCGCGAGGCGCGCCACGAGATCCCCGGGCAGGAACGGCGAATCGCAGGGGACGGTCACCGCCCAGGGCGTGGCGACGGCCGCGAGTCCGGCGTGCAGTCCCGCGAGCGGTCCCGCGAAACCGCCGACCGCATCGGGCGCCACGCGGTGGCCGAAGGCGGCGTACCGCTCCGCGTTCTGGTTCGCGTTGACGACGATCGCGCCGACCTGCGGAGCGAGTCGCGCGAGCACGGTTGCGACCATCGGCGCACCGCGGAAGTCGACCAGCCCCTTGTCGACACCGCCCATCCGGCGACCCTGCCCGCCCGCAAGCACGATGCCGGTGACGTCTTCCGCCGCGATCATTCCGGCGGCGCGGCGAGCGGCGGCAGCCAGGCTGCGTGCTCGTCCCAGAACGCGTGGCTCCCGGGCGGGCGGTCGATCGGCCCGTCGAATGCCGCCAGCGGCACGTGCGTCTCGCCCGGCCAGCGCTCCGACGAGAAGAAGAGCTTGGTGCCGCACTCGGCGCAGAACATGCGCCGGGTCCCGGGCGAAGACTCGTGGACCATCAGCACGTCGTGCCCTTCGGTGACGTCGACCGCGGTCGACGGGAAGCCCGCCCAGGTCACGAACGCGGCCGAGTGCGCGCGCCGGCAGCTCTCGCAGTGGCAGTGCGCGACGAAGCGCGAGGGAAAGCGGGCGACGAAGCGCACCGCGCCGCAATGACAACCGCCGGTGGCCGCGCCCGCGCTCACGGAACGAAGCGCTCGGCGCCGGTGAACAGCAGGAAGTGTCGGTGGGTCGCCCGCCCGATCATCGTCATGCCGACCTTCGTGGCGATCGCGTGGCCCATCTGCGTCAACCCCGAGCGCGACACGAGGAACGGAATCCCCATCTGCGCGCACTTGATCACCATCTCGCTCGTCAGCCGGCCGGTGGTGTAGAAGATCTTGTCGGCGCCGTCGTGCCCGTCGAGCCACATCCGCCCGGCGATCGCGTCGACCGCATTGTGGCGACCCACGTCCTCGACGAACATCAGGATCTCGGCGGACTGCGGCGCGTTCTGCGCGAGCGCGCAGCCGTGGACCGCGCCTGCCTGCTTGTAGATCGTCTCGTGGAGACGCACGCGATCGAGGAGGTCGTAGAGCGCCGCGCGCGTGAGCCGCCCGCCCGCGGGCAGCTTCACGCGGTCGATCTCCTCCATCAGGTCGCCGAAGACCGTGCCCTGCCCGCAGCCGGTGGTCGTGGTGCGCTTCGCGGTCTTCGCCTCGAGGTCCTCGAGGCCCCCGCGGGTGGTCACGACGACGGACTCGGTGTCCCAGTCGACCTGGACCGACGCGATGTCCTCGAGCTTCGTGACGAGCCGCTGGTTGCGCAGGTACCCGATCGCGAGCGCCTCCGGCGCTGCGCCCAGCGTCATGATCGTGAGGATCTCGCGCTTGTCGACGTAGAGCGTGAGCGGATGCTCGCCCGCGATCGGCACGGTGCGCGCGACGCCGTGCTCGTCGGTGGCGGCGACGTCGAAGGTCGCCGGGCGCGCGGCGTCCGTCAGCACCGGCCGATACGGCTTCTGCCGAGGCGCAGGCCCCATCGTCGTCGCGGTCTTCGTCATCGCGGAGGGTGACAGATTTCAGAGGACAGCGGACAGAATGCGGTCGTTCCGACGCTCGGGGACGGCGCGCGGGAGACCGGCCCGGGCGCTCGTCGGGCGACGCGGCACGCGCGCCAGATGCGCGCCCACCGGAATCGCCGACACGACTGGCCTCTGTCTTCTGTCCTCTGCCGGCTGTCACCCGCCAATGTACGACATCTCGATGCGCTCGGCGCGCGCGGTTTCCGCGGTGCGCCGTTCCGAGTACCGGTCGGCGCGCTGCCGCCACACGGCCGAGATCGCGCGCGCGAGCGTCGCGTCGTCGGCGCCGCCACGCAGCAGTTCGCGCAGGTCGTGCCCCGTGGTCGCGAACAGGCAGGTGAAGAGCTTGCCGTCGGTGGCGAGCCGCATGCGGGTGCAGTCGCGGCAGAACGCCTGCGTCACCGACGCGATGACGCCGATCTCGCCGGCGCCGTCGCGGTAGCGCCAGCGCTCCGCGACCTCGCCCGCGTAGTTGGGATCGACCGGCTCGACCGGGAACACCCGCCCGACACGCGCGAGGATCTCGGCGGCCGGCACCACGTCGTCCATGCGCCAGCCGTTCGTCGCGCCGACGTCCATGTACTCGATGAACCGCAGGATGTGGCCGCTGCCGCGGAAGTGCCGCGCGAGGTCGACGATCGCGTGCTCGTTCACGCCGCGCTTGACCACGGTGTTGACCTTGATCGGTGCGAGCCCCGCCCGCGACGCCGCGTCGATGCCCTCCAGCACCCGCGCGACCGTGGTCTCGGTGTCGCCCATCGCCTGGAACGTGGCGTCGTCCAGCGCGTCGAGGCTCACCGTCACGCGCCTGAGTCCCGCGGCGGCGAGCGCCTTCGCCTTGCGCGCGAGCAGCGCTCCGTTCGTGGTCAGCGTCAGATCGACGTCGAGTTCCGCGAGCATCGCGATCAGCCGCTCGAGGTCCTTGCGCAGCAGCGGTTCGCCGCCGGTCAGCCGGAGCTTCGCGACGCCGAGTCCGGTGAACACGCGCGCGACGCGCGCGATCTCCTCGAAGGAGAGCAGCGCCGCGTGCGGCAGGAACGGGTAGTCGCGCCCGAACACGTCCTTCGGCATGCAGTACACGCAGCGGAAGTTGCAGCGGTCGGTGACCGAGATCCGCAGGTCGTGCAGGCGCCGGCCGAGCGCATCGGCGAGCGGTGCGCCCGCATCGTGCGGGCCGGAACGTGCGAGGAGCGCGTTCCAGCCTTGCGGCGGCGACCGGACATCGCGCAGGTCGGCGATCGGAATGCGGCGGGACATCGTGAACGAATGCGGCGTCGGCGGTTCGTCCATGGTAGCAGACGCGTTTGCGGCTGCGGTATGATCGATCGAACCTCTGCCAGCCGGGAATTGCGTCGCAATAGCCATGCAAGCCACGAGGATTCTGGTCGCCGTCGAATTCGAGCGCGTCGCCGTGGCGAGCCGCTGGGTCGACGCGAAGTGGCAGCCGTCGCGCGTGATCGCGGTCGAGGGCGCCGCCGACGCCGCGGACGAGTCCGCGGTCGAGCGCGTCGACCCGGCCGGAGCGCTCGAGCGCTGGCGCTATCCGGCGCAGGTGGTCGAACTGCACCCGACCGAGGGCGAGGGCTACTGGCTCAACCTCAATTCGCCGGATCCGCGGACGTTCGTGATGTGGCGCATGCGCGAGGATCCCGCCGCCGTGCCGGCGGCGTACCCGGTGGTCGTGACGCTGTCGTATCACCAGGCCGCGCGGATGATGGACGGCGGCGAGCAGGTCGATTCGGTGCCGATCGATCCGCGGCTTCGTGCAGTCCTCGAACCCTACACCGCGCTCCATTACACGCCCGAGACCCGGCGCAAGCGCAAGCGCAACGACCCGTTCGCCGAGGGTGCGTACCGGCGCGACCGCGACACCGGGCACGACGCGCCCGCCTGACGCGATGGCGAACGCCCCCGAACGCGAGCGCTTCACGCTGAAGCGCTGGTCGCAGCGCAAGCACGCGGCCGCGCGCGAGGCCGCCGCGCCGGCCGCGGCGGCAGGAGCCGCGGCGCCGGCCCCGGATCGTCCTGCGGCAGCGCCCACCGAGTCGGCCCAGACCCCGCCGCTGCCGCCGGTCGAGTCGCTGACCTTCGACGACGACTTCACCGCGTTCATGAAGCCGGAGGTCGATCCGGCGCTGCGCAAGGCCGCCCTGAAGAAGCTCGTCTCCGACCCGCGCTTCAACGGGATGGCCGGGCTCGACGTCTCCATCGACGACTACACGAAGCCCGACCCGATCGAGCCGGAGATCCTGGCAAAGCTCGCGCACACGCGCTACCTGTTCGATCCTCCGAAGACGCGGGTCAACGAGCGCGGCGAGGTCGAGGACGTTCCGCCCGACGAGGCTCCGGCCGCGACACCTCCCGGAGAACCCGCGGGCACGGACGCG
>DAOMBL010000110.1:0-8967 GCA_035427325.1 Casimicrobiaceae bacterium | reverse complement strand
CACAAAGCCCAGCGCCCCGGTCGACGACCGGGGCGTTGTGCATTGCAGACCCCCCTGTGGGTCGGGCTTCAGCCCGACAGCTTGGGCTTCAGCCCGACGGGATGCTGCAACAAGCCGTGGGTCGGGCTTCAGCCCGACGGGATGCTGCAACAGGCTGTGGGTCGGGCTTCAGCCCGACGGGGTCTGTGCCGATGCGGTGAATTGCGTCGGCCTGAAGGCCGACCCACAGGCGTGGCGCCCGTCCCACAGGCGTGCAGCCCGACCCACAGGCAGAATGTCGGCCTGAAGGCCGGCCCACAAGGGAGTCGTTTCGCGGAGGCGCTCGTGGAAGCACCGCTTGCAGGCAGGGATGTGGTGGTGACCGGAGGCGCCGGTGCGCTCGGCGCGGCCGTCGTCGATCGGCTGATGCGCGCAGGTGCGCGATGCCATGTGCCGAGCCGCCACGCGATCGGGGCTCCGCCGAGCCACGGCGCGGCGCGCGCGCGCGTCGTTGCCGGCGTCGATCTCGCCGACGAAGCGTCGGTCGATCGCTTCTACGCCTCCGTGCCCGCGCTGTGGGCGTCGGTGCACCTCGCCGGCGGCTTCGCGATGGCGCCGTTCGCCGACACCACGCGCGCGGACGTCCTGCACATGTTCGAGACGAACGCGCTGACCGCGTTCCTCTGCTGCCGTGCAGCCGTGCGCGCGATGCGCCGGACGGGGGAGGGCGGACGCATCGTCAATGTCGCGGCCCGCCCGGGACTCGAGCCGCGCCAGGGCGCGCGGATGGCGGCCTACGCCACGAGCAAGGCCGCGGTGGTCGCGATCACGCTGTCGCTCGCCGAGGAAGTGAAGGGCGAGGGCATCCTCGTCAACGCGATCGCACCGTCCACGCTCGACACCGCTGCCAACCGGAAGGCGATGCCCGCGGCCGATCCGTCGAAGTGGCTCGCGCCCGAGGCCGCGGCCGAGGCGATCCTCCAGCTCGTCTCTCCCGCGAACCGGGAGATCAGCGGCGCGGTCCTGCCGCTCTACGCGCGCGCCTGAAACCGGCACGCACCCGCATGCCCGCTTCGCGGCGCGACCATCGCCTGCGATACGCGCGACGTCAGGCGATCGCGAGCCTGCGCGCCTCGTCGAGCGCCTGCCGATCCCGGCCGAGCGTGGCGATGGCGAGCGTCCTGCCGTCCTTCCGGTAGCTGAACGCGGCATCGCGCGCGGCGAGGTCGCCGTCGACGCGGATCTCGTCCCATGCCTCCGCGTGGCCGACGTAGCGGATCGTCACGTCGTGGTGCGCGCTCCAGAAGAACGGGACATCGCGGAAGGGTCGGCGTGCGCCGAGCATGTTCTGCGCCGCGACCTGACCCTGCCGCTCGGCGACCACCCAGTGCTCGACGCGGATCGCTTCACCGTCAGGGCCGCCGGGCCAGCGGGCCGCATCGCCGGCGGCGTAGATGCCCGGGTGCGACGTCTCCAGGAACGCGTCCACGACGATGCCGCGATCCACGCGCAATCCCGCGGCCTCGGCCAGCGCGAGCCGTGGCCTGACGCCGACGCCGAGGACGACGAGATCGGCGGCGATCTGCGTGCCGTCCGCGAGCGCGACCGAGCGCGCGCCGATCGAGGCGATCGACGTGCCCATGTGGAAGACCTCGCCGTGGTCCTCGTGCACCCGCCGGAGGAAGTCGCCCAGTTGCGGGCCCAGGACGCGCTCGAGCGGACGGGCGTCGAGCGAGACGACGTGCACGCCGAGTCCCCGCGCCCGCAGGGCGGCGGCGACCTCGAGGCCGATGAATCCCGAACCCAGCACGACGGCGGATGCCGCACCCGAGGCGCGCGCGATGATCGCTCGGCTGTCGGCGAGCGATCGCAGCGTGAAGACGTGCGGCGCGTCCGCGCCCGGGATGGACAGGCGAACCGGCTCCGCACCGGTGGCGAGGAGGAGTCGATCGAAGGGGTGGCGCGTTCCGTCGTCGGTGACCACGACGCGCGCGAGCGTGTCGATGCGGCTCGCGCCGGTCGACAGCCGGAGATCGATGCGTTCGTCCGCGTAGAATCCGGCGGCGCGCAGCGGAATCCACTCCTCCGGGGCGCTGCCCGCGAGGTAGTCCTTCGACAGGTTGGGCCGGTCGCAGGGGGCGTCGGATTCCGCGCTCAGGATCGTGAGCTGTCCCGGCCAGCCGCGCCGTCGCAGCATCTCGGCCGCGGCGAAACCCGCGGCGCCGCCGCCGACGATCACGATGCGCTCGGGCGCGCCCGGCGCCGGCGCGCACGTCGCGCGGGTTGCGGGCGTTGCCTTCGTGCGTACGACGTACCGGTCGCCGTGGCGCTCGACCTGCCAGCACGCGATCGGGTCGAACGCGGGGGCGCCGAGCGCCTCGCCGGTGCGAAGCGAGAACGAAGCGTGGTGCAGCGGGCAGCGCACGCACTCGCCTTCGATCGCGCCCTCGTCGAGCGCACCTCCGTAGTGGGTGCACGACGCGCCCACCGCGAGCACGTCGGCGCCGACGCGAGCGAGCAGCACCGCCTCGTCGCCGACGTGGCCGCGCAACATCGGACGCCCGGCGAAGTCGGCGAAGGTGACTCCCCGGGTGAGGTCGGGACCCGCGTCCCGCGTTGCGTCAGAACTCATGGGCGGACTCCGTGATCGTGCGCTGCTGCGATCGGGGGCATCCTGCCCCGATCCCGGGCGCTTCAGGCATTCCCCGTCAATCCCTCCGAACTGCCTCGGGCGAGCACACTTGCGACGACGCGGTCGCAGCGCGCTCCATCGAACGAGAAGGTCTCGGCGAGCGCCCGATCCGCCTCGCCGGCGAGTCCTTCGCGCAGGAGGGCGCGGGCGCGGAAGTAGCGGCTGCGCACGGTGGCGTCGGGGACGTCCAGCGCCTGCGCGACCTCCTCGACGCTCATCTCCTCGACGGCGCGCAGCATGAATACGGTGCGGTAGGCCTCGGGCAGCAGGTCGATGCGCGACTCCAGCAACGCGCGCACCTGGGCCCGCATCGCGGCCGGTTCGGGCCCGCGTTCCGGCGCGTCGGCGAACGCCGACCGGACATCGGGGTCGTCTGAGGTCATGGCGGCCTCCAGCGGGATGACCTGCGCGCCCGTCCTGCGCAGGCGTCCGAGCGCTTCGTTCGCGGCGATGCGCACCAGCCAGGTGGAGACGCTGCTCTGCGCGCGGAACGCGCCGAGCGCGCGCCAGGCGCGGAGCCAGGCGTCCTGCACGGCGTCCTCGGCTCGCGCGTCGTCGCGGAGGATGCTGCGCGCGGTGCGGAACAGCCGCCGGTTGTGGCGGCGCATCAGCGTCTCGAATGCACCGGTCTCGCCCGCGGCGGCGCGCGAGACGAGAGCTTCATCGGTGGCGCCGGTCGAGCGCGGCGACGATGCCGGTACGGGCGTGCTCATGCGGACGTGCCCTCGGGAGTCCGGATTCGATTCTCGCGCGATCGACGCCGCCGTGCCAGTTCGCGCGCTCAGGCGCGCCCCCGCCTGATGAGCCCGAGGAGTTCGCTTCGCAGGCTCGCGTCGGTGAGGAAGGCCCCGCGCATCACCGAGTTCGTCATCGCCGGCTCGGCATCCTTCACGCCGCGCCAGTGCATGCCGAAGTGATCGGCCTCCATGACGACCGCGAGGCCGTCGGGCCTGACCCGGCGCTCCAGTTCGTCGGCGAGCATCACGACGGCTTCCTCCTGGATCTGCGGGCGACTCATCACCCAGTCGCACAGGCGCGCGTACTTGGAGAGCCCGATCAGGTCCGACGCCGCATCGGGCAGCACACCGATCCAGACGCGCCCCACGATCGGGCAGAAGTGGTGCGAGCAGGCGCTTCGCACGGTGATCGGCCCGACGATCAGCAGTTCCTGCAGTCGCGCCGCGTTCGGAAACGCGGTGACCGCCGGCGGCGCCGCGTAGCGACCGCGGAACACCTCGTCGACGAACATCTTCGCGATCCGCCGCGCGGTGCCCGTGGTGTTGTGGTCGTTCGCGGTGTCGATCACCAGGGCCTCGAGCACTTCCTGCATCCGCGCTTCCACCTCGCCGCGCAGCTCGTCGAGTTCGCCCGGGCACAGGAACGCCGCGATGTTGTCGTTGGCGTGACAGCGGTGTCCCGCCTCCGCGATGCGCCGCCGGATGCGCTCCGACGCGGGGCCTGCGACAGGCGCGGTGTCCCTTCGGAAGTCCGGGGTGGCGACGTTGGCGATCATCTCGGGGCTCCTGGGGTCGTGGACATCGTCGGGACGTCCGCGGAGGCGAACGCCGTATCGAATCCGTCGCCCGATCGGATCCGGCGTCGAAGGCAGGGTCGAACCGGTCGACCGGGGACGTTCGTGACCATTGGATGCAGGCCGGCGCCGCGGCGTTCCCGGGTGCCCGGTGGACGTCGCGTCGCGAACAGTGGCGGCGTCCGCAGCCGGCGAACCCGGCGCAGCATGGAATACGAGGCGCCTGCGCCCGGTTAACATCGAAGTTCCCGACTCCCGGGTGCTGCGGCGCGTCCCGCAACGAGGCTCCCGGCGACGACCGATCGTCCATGCTGCGAAACACGCCCTCGTCCTGGGGTTCGGCGGCCAAGGGGTTCCACTGGGGGATGGCCGCCCTCATCGTCGTGCAGGTTCCCCTCGGAGTCGCTGCGGCCGCGTGGCACGTGTCGCCGACGCGGATCGAACTCTTCTTCTGGCACAAGTCGCTCGGCGTGCTGCTCCTGGCGCTGGTCGTGCTGCGTCTCGCATGGCGAACGGCGAATCCGACGCCCGCGCTGCCCGGAGATCTCCCGGCGTGGGAACGCATGGCCGCGCGGTCGGGGCACGCGCTGCTCTACGCACTGCTCGTCGCGCTGCCGCTCTCGGGCTGGGTGGTCAACTCCGCGGCCAACGTTCCGTTTCGCGCCTTTCGCGTGCTGAGGCTGCCGGCGATCGTCGCGCCGGACGAAGCGCTGGCGACGGGTTTCGCGCGCCTCCACGCGGTGCTCGCGGCCGCGCTCGTGCTCGTGCTCGTCGTGCACGTCGTCGCGGCGCTGCGGCACCACCTCGTCCGGAAGAACGACGTGCTCGCCCGCATGCTGCCGGGGCGAGATCGGCCGCGATGAGCGCCCGGGCCCGTGCGATCGTGCTTGCGGGTGCGTGGCTCGCGGCGACCGCGGGCAGCTCCCATGCAGCGGACTGGCGGAGCGATCCGGCGGAAAGCCGGCTGGAGATCGTCGTCACGTTCGACGGCACGGATGTGCCCGGCGGGTTCCGCGTGTTCGAGGCCACGCTGCGCCTGGACCCGGCGAACGTGGCCGCGGGGAGCCTCGACGCGACGATCCGGACGGCGAGCGCCGCCTTCGGGATCGCCGACGTCGACCGGGAGATCGTCAAGCGGGAGTGGTTCGATGCCTCGGCGCACCCGCAGGCGGTGTTCCGCTCGCGCGAACTCGCCCGTCTCTCCGCCGACCGCTATCGTGCGCGCGGCACGCTGACGCTGAAGGGCGTCACGCAGCCGGTCGAGTTTCCCTTCACCTTCGTCGTTCGCCCGGAGGGGGCGACGCTCGAAGGGGCGCTCGCGCTCGACCGGGGCCGCTTCGGCATCGGCGAGGGCGAGTGGGCGGCCACGAAGGTGATCGGCGCCGAGGTCAGGGTCAGCTTCAGGCTGAAGCTCGTCCCGGTCCCATGACGGTCCGCGCCATCGTCGCGGTTGCCGCGGTCGCGGGCGTCGTGACGCTGCTCGGGGCCTGCGCGCCCTCGGTTCGCGAGCCGACGCCCGGAGACGGTGCGGCCCTGCCGCCCGACTTTCCCGCTGCAGCCTACCGCGATGCGATCCGGCGCGGCGAGCGCGTCTACCGGATCGACACCGCGGGTTCGCTCGTCGTGATCGAAGTTCGGCGCGAGGGTTCGCTCGCGCACCTCGGCCACGACCACATGGTCGCGAGCCGCGACCTCGAGGGCTACGTCCTGCCCGACGAGGGACGCGCCGACCTCGCGATTCCGCTCGCGCGACTCACCGTCGACGAGCCGGACCTTCGCGCGGAAGCGGGCCTCGACACGCAACCGTCCAGCGCCGACGTCGACGCGACCCGGCGCAACATGCTCACGCGCGTTCTCGCGATCGACCGCCACCCGTTCGCGACGATCCGGGTCGCGCGCAGCGAGCCGCGATCGGACCGGATCGAGGTCGCGATCACGCTGCACGGCGCGACTCGACGCTTCGAGGTGCCGGTCCGCATCGAGGCGGAGGGGGACGGCCTCGTCGCCTCGGGACGGCTCTCGTTCGCCCAGAGCGCCTTCGGCATCGTTCCGTACTCGATCCTGGGCGGCGCGATCGCGGTACGCGACCGGGTCGACCTGCGCTACCGCATTCGAGCTGTCGCGGTCGCGCATCCCGGGTAGCGGGCGGCGCGTCGACACCGTCGGCCCGCTGTCGCACAATGCGCGTCGACAGGCCTCCCGGCCGACGCATCGTGACATCCCTCCTCGATTGCCTTGCCACCCCGCGCCGGTCCGTCGCGAAGCCGACGGGGGCGCGATCGACGTCCGCCGGCGGCACGCGTTCGCCGGACCTGCGCAGGCGCGCCGGGCGTTGCCCCGGGCACGAACGCGCGGGGGCAGAGGCATGACGCGCCGCAACCTCTCGTCGGGCGCACCGTGGGAGCCTGTCGTCGGCTACTCGCGCGCGGTCGTCGTCGGCGACCGGATCTTCGTCTCGGGCACGACCGCGACCGACGGCCGCGGCGGGATCGTCGGCGCCGGCGATCCCTACGCGCAGGCGAAACAGGCGATCGCGAACATCGCGTCCGCGCTCGCGCAGGCCGGAAGCGACCTCCACGACGTGGTTCGTACCCGCATCTTCGTCGTCGACATCGCGCATTGGGAAGCCGTCGGCCGCGCGCACGGCGAGGCGTTTCGCGCGATCCGGCCCGCGTGCACGCTGGTCGAGGTCTCGAAGCTGATCGCGCCCGAACTGCTGGTCGAGATCGAGGCCGACGCGGTGATCGGCGCAGGGCGATGATCCCGCTCCACCGGTTCTAACGTCGCCGCCAGAAGCTCGCGCCGCCCCGCGTCTTCTGGCGGCGGTTCGGCATCTTCGCGGGCATCGCGTCGCTGGCGATGCTGCTCTGGGTCGGAGTGGGGATGGTGCTCTTCCACGAAGCGCTGGAGGCCGGCAGCTGGGTCGACGCGTTTCGCTACGCGGCGCTGCTCGCGTCCGGCATGGGGCCGGCCCCGGACCTCCGCGTCCACTCCGACGCCGGCAAGGTGTGGGAGTCGCTCTACGCGCTGTTCTCGGGCTTCGTGCTGCTCGCGGCGGCGGGCGTCGCGGCGTCGCCGATCGTGCACCGCGTCTTCCACCACTTCCATGTCGACGACAGCGGCGAGTGACGACGACCGCTGGATGGGCGAAGCGCTCGCGCTCGCGCGTTCCGCCGGCGAGCGGGGCGAAGTGCCGGTCGGCGCGATCGTCGTGAAGGACGGCGCTGTCGTCGGCCGCGGCGGCAATGCGCCGATCGCCGCGTCCGATCCGACCGCGCACGCCGAGATCGCGGCGCTTCGCGATGCCGGGCGCGCGCTCGGCAACTACCGGCTGCCGGGCTGCTCGCTCTACGTGACCCTGGAGCCCTGCGCGATGTGCGCGGGTGCGATCCTGCACGCGCGCATCGCGCGCCTCGTGTTCGGCGCGCGCGACCCGAAGACCGGCGCCTGCGGATCGGTCGTCGATCTCGTGGCGGAGGCGCGGCTCAACCACCACACGACCGCGATTGCCGGCGTGCGCGCCGACGAGTGCGGAGCGCTCCTGTCGGCGTTCTTCGCCGCACGACGCTGACCGGAAGGTTTCCCGGCGCCTGCGAACCGACGCGGCCCGGCGCCGTGGCAGAATCGCGCGATGCGTCCGCTCGACATCGGTGTCTACGCCCCGGCCGGCGCCGTGACCGACCCGGCGGGCGTGGCGCGAGGCGTCGAGCGCCTCGCCGCGCTCGGCCACCGCGTGGTGCTCGACGAGGGGGTGCTCCGCCGTCACACCCGGTTCGCGGGCACCGACGACGAGCGCCTGGCCGCGATCGAGCGCATCGCGCGGCGCGACGACGTCGACGTCGCGATCGCGCTGCGCGGCGGGTACGGCACGACCCGGCTCCTCGCCCGGCTCGACTACGGATCGCTCTCGCGCTCGGGCAAGCGCTGGCTCGGGCATTCGGACTTCACGGCGTTCCAGCTGGCCGCGCTCGCGCGCACCGGGATGATCACCTACGCGGGGCCCGCGTTCGCGTACGACTTCGGCGGCACCGAAGCGAGCGCGTTCACGCTGCGCCACTGCTTCGGCCTGCTGGAGGCCCGGGAGTACGAGGTGCGCTGCACGCTCGACGGACCGGCGCGCCTCGACGCCCGCGGCGTCCTGTGGGGGGGCAATCTCGCGATGGTCGCCTCGCTCGCCGGCACGCCGTACCTGCCGCAGGTCGACGGGGGAATCCTGTTCCTGGAGGACGTGGGCGAGCACCCCTACCGCGTCGAGCGCATGTTCCACCAGCTCGCGTACGCCGGCGTCCTCGGCCGGCAGCGGGCGGTGCTGCTCGGGCACTTCACCGAGTACGCGCTCGCGCCGCACGACGATGGCTACGACCTGCCAGGCGCCGTGGCGCAGTTGCGCGCGCTCACGCCGGTGCCGGTCTTCACCGGACTGCCGTTCGGCCACGTGCGCGACAAGCTGACGCTGCCGGTCGGCGGCCGCCTCGCGCTCGCGGTGCGCGACGGCGACGCGCGCCTGTCGTTCCACGACTACGCGGCCGACGACCGATGAGCCCGGGCTTCTCCGTGCGCCCCGCCGACTGGGAGCGCGATGCGGAGGCGTTGCGCGCGATCCGCATCGCCGTGTTCTGCATCGAGCAGGACGTGCCGGCGGACCTCGAGTGGGACGGCGTCGATCCGGCCTGCGAGCACGCGCTTGCCGTCGACGCGCTCGGGCGCGCGATCGGCTGCGGGCGGCTCCTGCCCGACGGCCACATCGGGCGCATGGCGGTGCTGC
>DAOMBL010000109.1:2172-9020 GCA_035427325.1 Casimicrobiaceae bacterium | reverse complement strand
ACGAACACCCACTTCGAGTCGTCCTCGGCGGCGAGGATGTGGGTCGCGATCCGGTCGAGGAACCAGCGGTCGTGCGAGATGACGAGAACGCTCCCCGGAAACTCCGCGAGCGCGTCCTCGAGCGCGCGCAGCGTCTCGACGTCGAGGTCGTTCGACGGCTCGTCGAGGAGCAGCACGTTCGCGCCCGCGAGCAGCGTCTTCGCGAGGTGCAACCGGCCGCGCTCGCCTCCCGAGAGCGTGCCGACGATCTTCTGCTGGTCGGGCCCGCGGAAGTTGAAGCGGCCGAGATACGCGCGCGACGGAATCTCGAAGCGGCCGATCGTCAGGATGTCGAGTCCGCCGCTGATCGCCTCCCAGGCGGTCTTGTCGTTCGGCAGCGCGTCGCGCGACTGGTCGACGACCGCGACCTGCGCGGTGTGGCCGATCGTGATCGTGCCGCTGTCGGGCTTCTCCTTGCCGGTGATGAGGCGGAAGAGCGTCGTCTTGCCCGCGCCGTTCGGACCGATGATGCCGACGATCGCGCCGGGCGGGATCTTGAACGACAGGTCGTCGATCAGCACGCGGTCGCCGAACGACTTCGTGACGTTGTCGAACTCGATCACCTGGCCGCCGAGGCGCTCGCCGACCGGGACGAAGATCTCGTTGGTCTCGTTGCGCTTCTGGTGCTCGTAGGACGAGAGTTCCTCGAAGCGCTGGATGCGCGCCTTGTTCTTCGCCTGGCGGCCCTTCGCTCCCTTGCGCACCCACTCGAGTTCGCGCGCCATCGCCTTCATGCGCGCCTCCTCCTGCTTCGCCTCGGTCGCGAGGCGCGCTTCCTTCTGCTCGAGCCAGGAGCTGTAGTTGCCCTTCCACGGAATGCCGTAGCCGCGGTCGAGCTCGAGGATCCACTCGGCGGCGTTGTCGAGGAAGTAGCGGTCGTGCGTCACCGCGATCACGGTGCCGGGGAACTTCTGCAGGAACTGCTCGAGCCACTCGACGCTCTCGGCGTCGAGGTGGTTGGTGGGCTCGTCGAGCAGCAGCATGTCGGGCTTGCTCAGGAGGAGGCGGCACAGGGCGACGCGGCGCTTCTCGCCGCCCGAGAGGTTCGCGATCTTCGCGTCCCAGGGCGGCAGGCGTAGCGCGTCGGCCGCGATCTCCATCTGCACGGACGCGTCCGCTCCCGAGGTCGCGATGATCGCCTCGAGCTTCGCCTGCTCGGCGGCGAGCGCGTCGAAGTCGGCGCCGTCCTCGGCGTAGGCCGCGTACACCTCGTCGAGGCGCTTCTGCGCGCCGAGCACCTCGCTCATCCCCTCCTCGACCGCCTCGCGCACCGTCTTGCCGGGGTCGAGCTGCGGCTCCTGCGGCAGGAAGCCGATCTTGAGATCGGGCATCGGCACCGCTTCGCCCTCGAACTCGCGGTCGACGCCCGCCATGATGCGCAGGAGGCTCGACTTGCCCGAGCCGTTCAAGCCGAGCACGCCGATCTTCGCGCCGGGGAAGAAGGACAGCGAGATGTCCTTCAGGATCTGCCGCTTGGGCGGAACGACCTTGCCCACGCGGTTCATCGTGTACACGTACTGCGCCATCGGGGAGCCTTGCGGAGGATCGGGCCGAAACGGCCGATTATCGCATCGCGGCGGCCTCCAGAGGCCGGCCCGGAGCGCCGACTACTTCTTCGCGGTCGCGCCGCCGGATCCTCCGCCCCGACTCGCCTGCGGGCCGGAGGCGTCCTGCGCCTTGAGTTCGCGCCAGCGTCGCTTGTCGGCGTCGTAGCGCGCGTTCACCGCCGCGAGTTCGCGTTGCTTCTGCGCGACCAGGTCGCGGTTCTTCGCGACTTCGGCGTCGATCGCGGCGCTGTCGGCTTCGAGCTGGGGCGGGATCGGCTTGTCGCCCAGGCGCGCCTTGCGCGCGTCGATGTCCTGCTTGCGTTTGCCGAGCTGCGCCACGTAGGCCTGCGCCGATTCGAGCTGCGACTGGACGGTCGCCGCGGCGCGCGCGCGCGCGAGGTCGATCTCGGCCTCGGTCGTGTAGGAGGACAGGATCGCGCGGTTGCGGCGCGCCTCCGCCTCCTCTTCCCTCGCGGCGGCGCGACGCCTCTCCTCCTCGGCTTCGCGGGCGCGTGCCTGCTCGGGCGTGGCCGCGCCTTCGATCCTGCTGACCGGGCGACCCTGCGTGTCGAGCACGGTTCCCGCCCGACCCGGATCGGGCGCCTTGTCCGTGTAGTGGACCACGCCCTTCTCGTCCGTCCACTTGTACAGCTGGGCGTCCGCGACCGGCACGAGCGCGAGCGACACGGCCGCTGCCACCACCGCGCGCGACGTTCGTCCTTCCCGCCGAAACCGTGTCATCGCCCTACGCTCCGTACTCCGCCCGGTAGGCGTCGATCGCGCCGCGCCATTGCCCGAGATCCTCGCGCGCGGCCAGGAAGGCCATCACGTCGTCCAGCGTCGCGATCGCGGCCACCGGCATGCCGAAACGCTCGCGCACCTCTTCCACCGCGGACAGCGTCCCGGTGCCACGCTCCATGCGATCCAACGCGATCAGGACGCCCGCGGGGTTCGCGCCGTGGCTGCGGATGAGTTCGACCGACTCGCGCACCGAGGTGCCCGCGGTGATCACGTCGTCGACGATCACCACGCTGCCCGCGAGCGGCGCTCCGACCACGCTGCCGCCTTCCCCGTGGTCCTTCGCCTCCTTGCGGTTGAAGCTCCACGGCAGATTGTGCCCCATTTCAGCGAGCGCGACGGCGGTGGCGGTCGCCAGCGGAATGCCCTTGTACGCCGGCCCGAACAACTGGTCGCAGCCGATGCCCGAGGCGAGGAGCGCCCGTGCGTAGAAGCCGCCGAGGCGTCGCAGGCTCTCTCCGTCGTCGAACCGGCCCGCGTTGAAGAAATACGGCGTCCTGCGGCCCGCCTTGGTCACGAAATCGCCGAATCGAAGCACGTCACGTGCCACGCAGAACGCGAGAAACGCCTGCCGGAAATCCTCCATCCGAGCCACCTCCGGAGCCTGTGCGCGAAGTATATGCCGCAAGCGCGCCGGCGCCCGTCGTGTACACTCGCGCGCCTCACGACCGTCCCGCCGCAGCTTGCGTATCGTCACGCTCAACGTCAACGGCCTGCGTTCCGCCGAACGCAAGGGCCTGTCGCGCTGGCTCGCGCGCGCCGAGCCCTGGGACGTCGTGTGCGTACAGGAGATCAAGTGCATGGCCGACGACGTGCCGGCCACGCTCAGGACGCCGCGCCGGAGCCACGGAACCTTCCTGCCGGCGCGGCGGAAAGGGTACGCGGGCGTGGCGGTCTACTCGAAGATCCCGCACCGCGCGAGCGCCGGTTTCGGCGCGCGCGAGTTCGACGACGAGGGCCGCTACCTCGAGGCGCATTTCGACGGCCTGACCGTCGTCTCGCTGTACCTGCCGTCCGGCTCGAGCGGACCGCATCGGCAGGCGTCGAAGTTCCGCTTCCTCGACACGTTCCTGCCGCACCTCGACGCGCTGCGCCGGTCCGGCCGCGAGATCGTGCTGTGCGGCGACTGGAACATCGCGCACCGGCCGATCGACCTCGAGAACTGGCGATCGAACCAGAAGAACTCCGGCTTCCTTCCCGAGGAGCGCGCCTGGCTCACCCGCGTCTTCGACGAACTGGGGTTCGTCGACGTGTTCCGTCGGGTCGATCCGCGGCCCCGCCAGTACACGTGGTGGTCGAACCGCGGTCGGGCGTGGGAGAAGAACGTCGGCTGGCGCATCGACTACCAGATCGCCACGCCGGGCATCGCGGAACGCGCGCGCGCGGCGTCGATCTACACGAACCGGCGCTTCTCCGACCACGCTCCGCTCGTCATCGACTACGACTACGACCTCCGGGGATCCGCGGCGGACCGCCGCTAGCACGCACGGCGCCCCCGAGTCGCGACCTGCCGGCGGCGCGCGCCCCGACCAACGTCTGCTCCGACGACCGACGTGCTTCGCATCACCGACCTCACGCTCGCGCGCGGCGCCCTTCGCCTGCTCGAAGGCGCGTCGCTGACGGTGCACGCCGGCCATCGGGTCGGGGTGGTCGGGCCCAACGGCAGCGGCAAGTCGAGCCTCTTCGCGCTGCTTCGCGGCGACCTCCTGCCCGAAGCCGGCCGCGTCGACCTGCCGCCGCGCTGGACGATCGCGCACGTCGCGCAGGAGACCCCCTCGACCGATCGCGCCGCGATCGACTTCGTGCTCGACGGCGACACGAGGTTGCGCGAACTGGAAGGGGCGATCGCCCGCGAGGAGCGCGAGCACGCCGCCGACGGGCACCTCATCGCCGAACTGCACCAGCATTACGAGACGATCGGCGGATACGCCTCGCGCGCGCGCGCGGCCGAACTGCTCGCGGGGCTCGGCGTGGCCGAGGCGCGCCACGGCGATCCGGTGGCGAGCTTCTCCGGCGGCTGGCGGATGCGGCTCAACCTCGCGCAGGCGCTCGCCGCGCGCTCCGACCTGCTGCTCCTCGACGAGCCGACCAACCACCTCGACCTCGACGCCGTGCTGTGGCTCGAGGACTGGCTGAGGCGCTATCCCGGCACGCTCGTCATCGTCACCCACGATCGCGATTTCCTCGACGCGGTCGCGCAGTCGATCGTGCACGTGACCGGCCGGAAGCTCGTGCACTACGCGGGCAACTACTCGGCGTTCGAGCGCGAGCGCGCCGCGCAGCTCGCGCTGCAGCAGGCGGCGTACGCGCGGCAGCAGCGCCAGATCGCGCACCTGCAGTCGTTCGTCGACCGGTTCCGCGCGAAGGCGACCAAGGCCAAGCAGGCGCAGAGCCGCCTGAAGACGCTCGAGAAGATGGAGCGCATCGCGCCCGCGCACGTCGACAGTCCGTTCGAGTTCGCGTTCGCGCCGGCCGGGACGCACGCGCGGACGCTGGTGCGGCTGGGCGACGCGACGCTTCGCTACGGCGAAGCGAAACCGGTGTTCGAAGGACTCGAACTGTCGGTGCTCGCCGGCGACCGGATCGGCCTCCTCGGGGCGAACGGCGCCGGCAAGTCGACGCTCGCCAAGGCGCTCGCCGGGACGCTGCCGCTCGCCGCCGGCGAGCGGCACGTCGCGCAGAACCTCGCGATCGGGACGTTCGCGCAGCACCAGATGGAGCAGCTCGATCCCGACGCGTCGCCGATGCTGCACCTGCAGCGCATCGATCCGTCGGCGCGCGACCAGGACCTCCGGAACTTCCTGGGCGGCTTCGATTTCCGCGGCGACATGGCGGATGCGCCGATCGCGCGCTTCTCCGGCGGCGAGAAGGCGCGGCTCGTGCTCGCGATGATCGTGCGACGGCGCCCGCAGCTCCTGATCCTCGACGAGCCCACCAACCACCTCGACATCGAGATGCGCGAGGCGCTCGCCGAAGCGCTGCAGGCCTACGACGGCGCGCTGGTCGTCGTCGCGCACGACCGCCACCTGCTCACCGCGACGACCGATACGCTGCTGCTGGTCGATGCCGGGCGCGTCGCGCCCTTCGACGGCGACCTCGACGACTACCGCGACTGGGTGCTCTCGCGCCGCCGGCGCGAGGCCGCGGCGGCGCCGTCCGCGAGCGAGGCCCTGCCCGGCCGCAAGGCGACCAGACGCGCGCAGGCCGAGGCGCGACAGCAGCGCTCCCTCGCACGCAAACCCCTGCTCGCGGAGCAGGCGAGGCTCGAAGGCGAGATGCGTGCGCTCGAACAGGAAAAGGCCGCCGTAGACGGCTGGCTCGCGACCCCCGAGGCCTACGCCGACGACGCCAAGGATCGCCTGAAGCCCGCGATCGAACGTTCGGGCGAGATCACCTGGGAACTCGCGCGCCGCGAGGCTCGATGGCTCGAAATCGCCGAGGCACTGGAAGCCCTGGGGTCAGAGCCGTAATATTCGGGCAGATCGCCGGAAGTTACGGCTCTGACCCCAGGAGTGCGCGATGATGGAAATCGTCTGGATGGTCGTCATCGGTATCGCCGCCGGCTGGATCGCCGGTGTCGTGATGAAAGGCCGCGGCCTGGGTCTCACGGGCAACCTGGTGGTCGGAGTCGTCGGTGCGCTCGTCGGCGGGTTCCTGTTCCGGATGCTGGGCGTGACCGCTGGCGGGCTCGTGGGCCAGATCGTCATCGCGGCAGCGGGCGCGATCATCCTGCTCGCGCTCGTGCGGCTCATCCGCAGGATGTAGCAGGGGTCGAAGGGGTCAGAGCCGGGACAATTCGGGGTCAGCAATTCGGGGTCAGAGCCGAAAGTTCCGGCCTTGGGATAATTCGGGGTCAGAGCCGCAATTTCTGGTCTTGGGCGGAGTTTGCGGATTCTGCGACTCTGGTCCGAAGACCAGAAATTGCGGCTCTGACCCCGAATTATCCTGACCCCGAATCACGGCCGCCAGAACAGGTACACGCCGAAGCCCAGCGTGTCACGTCCCCAGCGCAGATACGCGTCCCGCCAGCGGCGCGAGCGTTCGAGCATCTCCGGCACGTCCACGTCGCCCGGCTGCTCGGTCGCATAGCGCTCGATCGCGCGCGCGTACTTCCACTCGTACTCGTCCCACTCGTCGTCGCTCGCCGTCACCGCGTGGATCGGGACGAGCCCCGCGTCGATGCCCGCCTGCACGTTGCCTCGGTGGTCGGTGTAGTCGCCGGGACGGGCGCCCAGCGCATGCAGGTACTCGTGCGGGGGTTTGGCCTTCCAGTAGCCCTCGCCAACCAGCACGTAGCCGCCCGGCCGGGTCCAGCCGCGAAGCGTCCGGCAAATGCCGGCGGTGCCGCCGTCGATCCCGCCCGCGCCCAGCATCACCGTGAGGTGGAACGTCTCCGGATCGGCGTGGAACGCACGGATGTCGCAGTCGTCCAGGTGGAGCTTCGCGAGCGCGCCCGTCCATTCC
>DAOMBL010000109.1:0-2162 GCA_035427325.1 Casimicrobiaceae bacterium | reverse complement strand
GCGCCGCGTCGAGCATGAACGGCGATCGCTCGACCGCGACCACGGACGCGCCATAGCGCTCGACGATCCGCAGCGCGAGTTCGGCGCGACCGCAACCCAGGTCGAGCGCGCGCGCGCCCGCGTCGAACTCCATCAAGTCGAGGATACGCTCGATCTTCGCGGCGGCCACCGGATTGCAGTAGTCGTGGTCGCGGTGCGCGAGAAACGAGAACTTGTCGGCGTTCATGGCGATCGCTCCCCTCGGGCTTCCCCGTTCCACGGCGCCACCCGCAGCAGCAGGAGCATCCCGGGAACGCCGAGCAGCGTGCAGATCAGGAAGAAGTCGAACCAGCCGGTCTTGGCAACGATCCAGCCGGTCGTGGCGTTGACCGCGGTCCGGGGCAGCGCCGAGAGGCTCGTGAAGAGCGCGAACTGCGTCGCGGTGAACCGGGGATTGGTCGTGCGCGCGATGAACGCCACGTAGGCCACGGTGCCGAGTCCGACCCCAAGCGCCTCGAACGCGATCACGACCGCGAGCACGGCGACGTCGGGACGGCCGAGCCAGGCGAGGTAGGCGAATCCGAGGATCGAGACGAGCTGCACCACGCCGAAGAGCCACAGTCCCCGGTTGATGCCGAGCCGCACCATCCACAGCCCGCCCAGCATCCCTCCGGCGATGCTGGTCCACAGGCCCGCGTTCTTCGCGACGACGCCGATCTCGGTCTTGCTGAACCCCATGTCGAGGTAGAACGGCGTGGCGAGCGCCGTCGCCATGCTGTCGCCGAGCTTGTAGAGGAAGATGAACGCGATCACGAGGAGCGCCTGCCCGATGCCGGAGCGGCCGATGAACTCGCGGAACGGCTCGACGATCGCCTCGCGCAACGTCGCCGGGGCCCGTCCTGTGGCCGCGGGCTCGCGAATGACCAGCGTCATGACGAGGCCCGGCAGCATGAACAGCGCCGTGACGAGGAACACCCACGACCAGGGCATCCGGTCGGCGAGAATCAGCGCGAGCGAGCCGGGGACGAGGCTCGAGATCCGGTAGGCGTTGACGTAGATCGAGTTTCCGAGGCCGAGCTCGGCGTCCGGCAGCAGCTCGCGCCGGTACGCGTCCATCGCGATGTCGAGGCTCGCCGAGAAGAAGGCCACGATCGCGGCGAGCCCCGCGATCGTCCAGAGATCCTCCTGCGGACGAAGGAGGCCGAGCGCGGGAATCGACGCGAGGAGCGCGACGTGCATCGCGAACATCCAGCCCCGGCGCCGCCCGAGCCAGGGAATCGCGTAGCGGTCGAGGAGGGGCGACCACAGGAATTTCCAGGTGTAGGGCAGGCCGATCAGCGCGAACAGGCCGATCGCCTTCAGGTCCACGCCCTCGGTGCGCAGCCACGCGGGCAGGAGATTGATGAGCAGGTACAGCGGCAGGCCGGAGCTGAATCCGACGAACACGCATATCAGCATCCGCCGGTTGAAGAGCGCTTCGCGCCAGGTCTCGCGCGCGGCTCCGGGTGCGGGGTCAGTCGCCATCGCGCGCTCCCCCGTCGCGAGGCGCGATGCGGGCACGCGTCACCGCCGCGCGCCCCGCGGCCGGTTCACGCCGCGCTCCGTCGCGAAGCGCCGGGACGGCGGAAGCGGTAGATCGCGAGTTCGCCGCGCAGGTTCGGCATCGCGCTCACCTCGCGGCCGCCCGTGAGCACGACCCGGTCGAGCACCGGCAGGCCGCGCGCGGCGAGGAATGCGTCGAAATCGGCGACCGTGCACAGGTGGACGTTCGGCGTGTCGTACCACTGGAAGGGCAGGTTCTCGGAGACCGGCATGCGCCCGGCGAGGATCTGCAGCCGGTGGCGCCAGTGGCCGAAATTGGGGAACGAGACGATCGCCTCGCGCCCCACGCGCAGCATCTCGGCGATGATCGTCTCGATGTGACGCATCGCCTGCAGCGTCTGCGACAGGATCACGCAGTCGAACGCGTTGTCGGCGAAGCCCTTGAGCCCGCTCTCGAGGTCGCGCTGGATGACGTTGACGCCCGCGGCGATCGCGGCGCGCACGCCCGCCTCGCCGATCTCCACGCCGTAACCGCGCGCGTTCCGCTCGCGCGCGAGGAACGCGAGCAGTTCGCCGTCTCCGCAGCCCAGGTCGAGCACGTTCGCGCCCTCCGCGATCCAGCCCGCGATCGCCGCGTAGTC
>DAOMBL010000108.1:0-9025 GCA_035427325.1 Casimicrobiaceae bacterium | reverse complement strand
GGAAGGCGCGCGAATAGAGGAAGTCGCCGACCAGCACGGAGGCCGCGTTGCCGAACGCGGCGTTCGCGGTCGCGCGGCCGCGCCGCTGCGACGACTCGTCGACGACGTCGTCGTGGAGCAGCGTGGCCGTGTGGATCATCTCGACGACCGCCGCGAGGACGTGCCGATGGTCGCCGGGGTCGCCGCAGGCGCGCGCCGCCAGCAGGAGCAGCGCCGGTCGCAGGCGCTTTCCGCCGCCCCCGACGATGTACTCGGCGATCTGCCGGACCAGCGCGACCTCCGAGGCGAGCCCCTGCCTCAGCACGGCGTCGACGCGCGCCATGTCGGCGCCGATCGGGGCAATCAGGAAGTCGGGAAGCAAGGCCGGTCTCTGCGGAGGCGGACGGTCCGTCGCGAGGCCGTGCGCGGCGCCGGGGCAGGTGCCCGGGCGTGGCGGATTGTAGCCGACGCGGGCCGGGGGCTCCGGGTGGCCAGGGACGCCTGGGGGCCCCGGCCGGCCGATTTTGACAGCCCGAGCTGAAACGCGCTATAATTCAAGGCTTTCCGCCATCGTCCCTGCGACGACGCGCGGAGTGACCCAAGAGCAACAACCCGGAGCCAACCATGTACGCGGTCGTCAAAACCGGAGGCAAGCAGTATCGCGTTGTCGCCGGCGACAAACTCAAGGTAGAACAGATACCGGCGGACGTGGGCGCGGAAGTGATTCTCGACCAGGTGTTGATGGTCGGCGAAGGCGACAGCGTCCGTCTCGGCCAACCCATGCTCGCCGGCGCCACGGTGAAGGCGACCGTGCTCGCGCACGGGCGCGGCGACAAGGTGAGGATCTTCAAGATGCGCCGGCGCAAGCACTACCAGAAGCACCAGGGGCATCGGCAGGGCTACACCGAACTCAAGATCGACGCGATCGTCGGCTGAGGAGACCACCACCATGGCACACAAGAAGGCAGGCGGCAGTTCCAGGAACGGCCGCGACTCCAATCCGAAGATGCTCGGCACGAAGGTGTACGGCGGCGAGGCGATCCGCGCCGGCGGCATCATCGTGCGCCAGCGCGGGACGAAGCTGCACCCGGGCAGCAACGTCGGCATCGGCAAGGACCACACGCTCTACGCGCTCGTCGACGGCACCGTCAGCTTCACGAAGAAGGGCGAGCGCCAGCACAAGTACGCGAACGTGACGCCAGCGGCCCCCGACGCCGCGTAACGCGCTTCGCGTCCTGCAGAGCCCCGCGGTGCGGGGCTTTTTTTCTTGGCGCGCCCATCCGGCGCGACGCACCGGCGGCCGGCCGATCCGCGCAAGCCCCGCGGCGAACCCGGCCGGCGCGCGACCGGCGACCGCGTCAACGCCGCTCGATCCAGGCGAGCATGCCGATCGCGACGCTCGCGAAGATCACCAGCGGCAGCACCGCGGAGACGAGCGGCGGCCAGTCGTTCAGCACGCCCAGGCTCGAGAACAGTCGCCCGATCAGGAAGAACGCGAGACCGAGCATCGTGCCGGTGAACATCCGGAAGCCGGCGCCGCCCCGGCGCCGCTGGAAATGGGCGAACGGCAGCGCCACCACCATCATGGCCAGCACGGCGAACGGATAGAAGATCTTGTTCCAGAACGCGATCTCGAACCGGCTGGTCTTCGCGGCGCCGCCCGCGCCCAGCACCCGGATGTTGTCCCACAGCGTCGCGAGTTCGAGACGCTCGGGCGCGACCTGGTAGACGGTCAGGAGCGACGGCCGCAGGACCGTGTGCCAGGTCCAGGTCGCGGCTTTCGTGGCGCGCGCGTGGTCGCCGTCGATCTCGGTGGACGCGACGTTGGACAGCTCCCACTGGCCGTCCGAGACGAACCGCCCGCTGTCCGCCGCGCGCGCCGCGGTCAGGCGCATCGCGTCGTCGAACTCGTAGATGCGCACGCCGGCGATCGTCAGGTCGGCGAGCACGTTGCGGATGTTGACGAACATGCGATCCTGACGGAACCAGAACCCCGATGCGAACTGCTGCGCGAAGACGCGCGTGCCCTCGCCCTTGGCCGCGACGCGCAGCGTCTGCGCGAGGCGTTCCGCCGGCGGCGCGACGAATTCGCCCGCGAGGAAGGTGAGGACCGCGAGCGGGATGCCCACGCGCACGACCGCCCAGCCGACCTGCCACAGCGACGCGCCCGACGCGCGCATCACCGTGTACTCGGAGTTCGCGACCAGCTGCGCGAGTCCGAACAGCGTCCCGATCAGGGCGGCCACCGGGAAGAGTTCGTACACGCGCGACGGGAGGTGCAGCGCGACGTAGACCAGCGCGTTCGAGATCGTGTACCCGCCCTTGCCGACATCGGCCAGCTCGTTGATCAGGTCGAAGAACGCGAACAGCGACAGGAGCGCCGCGAACACCGCGAGCGTCGCGAGCAGCACGTCGCGTCCGATGTAGCGGGTGAGCGTGCGCACGTCAGGTCCCCGGGGCGGTTGCAGGGGGGGCCGGGGGCGGCGGCCTGCGGAAGAGCCCGAACACCGACGACTGGTGCCGGAACAGGACGACGACCACGATGAGCGCGATCGAGTGCGGCACGATGAGCCCGACCCAGAAGTCGAGCTTGCCCTGCGCGATCAGGCTCTGCACGATGTTGAGGCAGTTCGTGTAGAGCATGTAGAGGAACGCCGCCGCGACGAGGTTGAACGAACGACCGAGCCTCGGGTTGACGTTCGAGAGCGGGATGGCGAGCAGCGTCAGCATGAGGGCGAGCACGGGGACCGAGACGCGCCAGAAGAGTTCCCCGCGCTCGAACGCGCCGTCGCTCGCGAAGAGGGCCTCGGTCGGAATGGTCTTGCGCGTGATCGGGATCGCGCGCGCCGCCGCGGGTTCGATCACGCGGCCGAGCCGCTCGAACTCGACGATCCGGAACCCGGGGGTGCCGGGCGTTCCCTCGTAGCGCCGGCCGTCCGCGAGCACCACGTAGCGAGCCCCGTCCGGGCCCTCGTCGAGGCGCGCGGCGCGCGCGACGGTCGTGGCCGGCCGGTCGTCGTCGATCGAGTGCAGGAACACGTTGCGGACCGTTCCGTCGAAGGTGTTGACGCTCTCGATGAACACGACCAGCTTCGCGCGCGAGAATTCGCGGAAGAGCCCGGGCGTGATGAACGCGAGTTCGTCGCGCGACTCGAGCTGCCGCTCGAACTCGAGCTTGCGCCGCTCCGCCCACGGCGACAGGAACAGCGACAGCGCGAGGATCGCGACCAGGAACGGCGCGGCGAACCAGAGGATCGGCTTCAGCAGCGCGGTGGTCGGCTGTCCGGAGGTCATCCAGACGATCATTTCGCTGTCGCGGTACCAGCGCGACAGCGTGAGCAGCACGGTCAGGAACAGCGCGACCGCGAGCAGCACGTTCAGGTAGTAGAGCGCGTTGAATCCGAGCAGCGCCAGGATGCCGTCCGGCGCGACCGCGCCGCCGGCGGCGCGCGCGAGCAGGCGGAGCACGAGATTGGTGAACAGGATGGCGACGAGGACGACCGACAGCCCGATCGCGGTGGCTGTGAGCTCGCGGACCAGCGCGCGGCGGAAGATCATGACGGCGGGAAAAGTTTTGACTTTTTCGCCGGCATTTGTCGATAATGCGCGGAAACGGCCCTAACGGCAATAATGTGCGCGAAGGACCCGCCAGCGCCGAAACGAGGATCGTCGATGGAATTTACCATAAAAAGCGGCAGCCCCGAGAAGCAGCGCAGCGCCTGCGTCGTCGTCGGCGTGTTCGACAACCGGAAGCTCTCGCTGTCCGCCGAACTCGTCGACCGTGCGTCGAACGGATACATCGGCGAGATCATCCGGCGCGGCGACATGGAGGGCAAGCTCGGGTCGACGCTGCTCCTCCACAACGTGCGCGGCACGCTCGCCGACCGGGTGCTCCTGGTCGGGCTCGGCAAGGAGCGCGACTTTCGCGACCGCGAGTTCCGCAAGGCGGTGCTCGCGGCCGTGAAGCTCCTGAACGAGACCGGTTCCTACGAGGCGGTCATCTACCTCACCGAGGAGAAGGTCAAGCGCCGCGAGGTCGCCTGGCGCGTCGAGCACGCGGTGTGCGTCGCGATGGAGGCGGTGTACCGGTTCGACCAGATGAAGAGCGAGCCGGCGGAGGTGCGCCGCCCGCTGCGCAAGCTCACGCTGTCGGTGCCGCAGCGCTCCGATCTCGCCGCCGGGGAGCGGGCCGCCGCGCGAGGGCTCGCGATCGCGCACGGCGTGGATCTCGCGCGGGACCTGGGCAACCTGCCGGGCAACGTGTGCACGCCTTCCCACCTCGGCGAGACCGCGAAGAAGCTCGCCGCCGAGTTTCCCGCCGTCAAGGTCGAGGTCCTCGAGAAACCGGCGATCGAGGCGCTCGGCATGGGGTCGTTCCTCTCGGTCGCCCGCGGGAGCGTCGAGCCGCCGCGCTTCATCGTCCTCGAATACCGAAACGCGCCGAAGAAGGCGAAGCCGGTGGTGATCGTCGGGAAGGGCATCACCTTCGACACCGGCGGGATCTCGATCAAGCCGGCGCCCGACATGGACCAGATGAAGTTCGACATGGGCGGTGCCGCCAGCGTGCTGGGCGTGTTCCGCGCGGTCGCGGAACTCGGGTCGGCGGTCAACCTGGTCGGCCTGATCCCGACCTGCGAGAACATGCCTTCGGGCAGCGCGACGAAACCCGGCGACATCGTGAAGAGCATGTCCGGCCAGACGATCGAAATCCTCAACACCGACGCCGAAGGGCGACTGATCCTGGCCGATGCGCTCACGTACGCGGAGCGCTTCGAGCCCGAGGCGGTCGTCGACGTCGCGACGCTGACCGGCGCGATGGTGATCGCGCTCGGGCACGCGGCCTGCGGGGTGTTCAGCAACAACGACGCGCTGTCGCGCGCGCTCGTCGCCGCGGGCGAGGAGGCCTGCGACCGCGCGTGGCCGATGCCGCTTTGGGACGACTACCACGAGGGGCTGGAGAGCAACTTCGCGGATTTCGCCAACGTCGCGGGTCGCGCCGGGGGCAGCATCACGGCGGCGTGCTTCCTCTCGAAATTCG
Organism: Casimicrobiaceae bacterium; assembly: GCA_035427325.1. Lineage (GTDB taxonomy): Bacteria > Pseudomonadota > Gammaproteobacteria > Burkholderiales > Casimicrobiaceae > VBCG01. The sequence continues at coordinate 4,008 of DAOMBL010000108.1, read as the reverse complement.
CCCGGAAGTACGACTGGGCGCATCTGGACATCGCGGGGGTCGCGTGGCGCGAGGGCAAGGAGAAGGGCGCGACCGGCCGGCCGGTGCCGCTCGTCGTGACCTGGCTCCTCGGCGGAGAGGCCGAGGCTGCCTGACGCGAGGCGTCCGGCGATGACGTCGATCGATTTCTACACCGGGGCGGAGGACGCGGTCGACGTCGCGGCGCGCATCGTCGCCAAGGCGTGGGCGCAGCATGGCCACGTCCGCGTGCTGACGCCCGATCGAGCGACCGCCGATGCCCTCGACCGTCGCCTGTGGGTCGCGCCGCCGACCGCCTTCGTCCCGCATTGCCGGCTGGGGAGCCCGCTTGCGTCCGAAACCCCGGTCCTGGTCGACGAGCGCCTCGAGCACGACGGTCCCGCGTGCGTGCTCGTCAACCTGCACCCCGAGCCGCCGCCGTTCTTCAGCCGCTTCGAGCGCCTCGCGGACATCGTGGGCCGCGAGGCCCCGCTCGCCGAGGCGGGCCGCCGTCGCTGGAAGTTCTACCGCGACCACGGTTACGCGATGGTGCATCACGCGCTCGGCGCACGGAGCTGACGATGCCGACGGCGCGCGAACTGCTCGAGCAGGCCGACGCCCTGATGCGCCGCAATCGCCAGCAGGCCGCTCGCGAGGTGCCACCGCCCCTCGCTCCGCTGCCGCCGGATCTGCATCCGGCGTCATCGCCGATCGACGCGCCGCAGCGTTCGGGGCAACAACCGACGGCGCCGCCTGACGACGCTCCGCTGCGTCCGGAGTTGCATCCGGCGTCACCGTCGATCGACGCGCCGCTGCCGTCGGAGCCGCATCCGGCGGCACCGTCGATCGAACCGGACCCGCAGGTCGTCGACCCGCTGACGGCGATGCGTTCCGATGGGGCGGCGGAATCCGTTCCCCCGGCGGTCGAGTCCCCTCGCGCGACCGCGACCGATGCCGCCGACGACGCGGATATCCCGCTGCTCGAAGACGAGGTCGGTGCGGTCGACGACGACGTGCCGCTGCTGACCGATGCGATCGACGAGATCGAGGTGGGCGCGCCGGCGATCGACGAAGGCGATCCTTCCGACTGGCTGGTCGAGTCGACCGGCGAGCAGAGCGTGCTCGGGCCATCGCCGCCGTCGGTGGTGCGGGTTCCGGCAGCGGTACCGGACGTTCCTCCGCCGATCGTCTCGCCGGCCGACCCGACCGCCGGCGTCTCGCCCCGCAAGGATCCTCTGGCCGGGCTCGAGGCCTTTCCTCCCGAGCCGGACGATCCCGACGTCACCGTTCGCGGGCCGGTGCCGGTCGTCGCGGCGTCGGACACCGACGAGCACCCGCAGCGAACGGCTCTCGATGCCGGCATGTCCCTGCGCGAGGACTCCGGGGCCGGCGACGGCGCGCCCGTGTTCGTGCCGCCGGAAACGACGATCGACGTCCCCGCCCGGCATCCCGACAGCGGCACGAAGGTTTCCGCGGACGACGCGTCCGGGATCGCCGCGGACACCGGCGCGGACATCGACGCGTGGTCGCCGCCTCCCCCATCGGAGCCCGCAATCGCTCCGCTGTCGCCCTCGCCGCCGCAGTTCTTGCCTGTCGGGGCGGAGCGCGAGGCGCTCGCCGAGGAGATCCGCATGCAGGTGCTGCAGCGGATCGACATGTTCACCGACACGGGCCTTCGCGAGCGCTTGGGCGAGCGCCTGAAGCCGATCGTCGACCGAGCGAGCGCGGATCTCGTCGACGCGATCAACCAGCACGTCGGTGAAATCCTGCGCGCCTACGTCGCCGAGGCGATCGAACGCGAGATCGACCGCTGGCGCGCCGGTCGGTAGCCGGGACAGCGCGGCCGCTCGCGCCGCGACCCGACCGGCCAGGCGTCAGGATGGTCCGTGTCCGCGCGCGCGCTTGCGCAGTTCGAGCGCCGTCATGCTCGTCGGGGCGAACACGCCGCGCGCCTTCTCGTCCATCATCGATTCCAGGATCTTCTGGTTCTGGAGTTCGGTGATGCGCTCGAGCACCTCGGCCAGCGCGAGCATGATGAGCTTCAGGTCGGATTCCTGCGAAGTCGGCATTGCGTGGGCTCCGTCGTCGTGGCCGCATGCGCGCCACCGGTCGGCGGAGAGGCCTCCCAGGCGCGAATGCCCGAACCTTGCCACAAATCGGCGCCCGAATCGCGGGGCATTCGGTGGACTACAACCGGCATCGCGCGCAAGGACTTGATTCTCCGAGGCTTGTGTCGCGCTCTGGTAAAATTCGTCCCTTTTGCCGGCCGCGTCGAGCCGCGCGGCGCCGTCATGGATCTCGCGAAGAGTTTCGAGCCGCACGCCATCGAGGCGAAGTGGTATCCGCTGTGGGAGTCGCGCGGGGTGTTCGCGCCGAAGCCCGCGTCCGGCGCCGCCCCGTACTGCCTCCAGCTGCCGCCGCCCAACGTCACCGGGACGCTGCACATGGGGCACGCGTTCCAGCAGACGCTGATGGACGTGCTGGTCCGGTGGCACCGGATGCGCGGCGACGACACGCTGTGGCAGGTCGGCACCGACCACGCCGGGATCGCGACCCAGCTCGTGGTCGAGCAGCAGCTGAAGGCCGAAGGCAGGACGCGCCACGACCTCGGGCGCGAGGCGTTCGTCGAGCGCGTGTGGTCGTGGAAGGAATCGTCCGGCGGGGCGATCACGCGGCAGAGGCGGCGACTGGGCGCGTCCGGCGACTGGACGCGCGAGCGCTTCACGATGGCCGACGGATTGTCCGCCGCGGTCGTCGAGACGTTCGTGCGCCTCCACGAGGATGGCCTGATCTACCGCGGCAAGCGGCTCGTGAACTGGGATCCGAAGCTCGGCACCGCGGTGTCCGACCTCGAAGTCGACAGCGAGGAGGAGCAGGGCAGGCTCTGGGAACTCCGCTACCCGCTCGCGGACGGTTCCGGATCGCTCGTCGTCGCGACCACGCGCCCCGAGACGATGCTCGGCGACACGGCGGTCGCCGTGCACCCGGACGACGAGCGCTATCGGCACCTGGTCGGGAAGAGCGTCCGGTTGCCCCTGGCGGAGCGCGACATTCCGGTGATCGGCGACGCGTACGTCGATCCGGCCTTCGGCACCGGCGTGGTCAAGATCACGCCGGCGCACGACTTCAACGACTGGCAGGTGGGACAGAGGCACGGATTGGCGGTGCTCGCGATCCTCGACCTCGAGGCGAAGGTCAACGCGAACGCGCCGGCGAAGTACCGCGGCATGGACCGCTACGCCGCGCGGAAGGCCGTGCTCGCGGACCTCGCCTCGCTCGGGCTCGTCGTGTCCGAGAAGACGCACAGGATGGTCGTCCCGCGCTGCGGGCGCACCGGCGAGGTCGTCGAGCCGATGCTGACCGACCAGTGGTTCGTCGCGACGACGAAGAACGGCCCGGCGACCCATCCTTTCTTCCCGGGGCGATCGATCCGCGACGTCTGCCTCGCCGCCGTCGACGAAGCGGGCCTCCCGGGCGACGGACCCGGTCGCGGCGAGCACCTGCGTTTCGTGCCCGAGGAGTGGCTCGCCACCTACCTGCACTGGATCCGCAACCTGCAGGACTGGTGCATCTCGCGGCAGCTGTGGTGGGGACACCAGATCCCCGCGTGGTACGACGAGACCGGCGGCTGCCACGTCGGACGCACCGAGGCGGAGGCGCGCGCGAAGGCGCGCGCCTCGCTCGGCCGCGAACCCGCGCGCTTCACGCGCGACCCCGATGTGCTCGACACCTGGTTCAGCTCGGCGCTGTGGTGCCACTCGACGCTCGGCTGGACCGGCGACCCGGCGAAGGACGCGGCCAACCCGTTCCTGCGGACCTTCCTTCCCTCGTCGACGCTCGTGACCGGCTTCGACATCATCTTCTTCTGGGTGGCCCGGATGGTGATGATGACCACCTGGTTCACCGGGCGCATCCCGTTCCGCGACGTGTACATCAACGCGATCGTGCGCGACGAGGAAGGCCAGAAGATGTCGAAGTCGAAGGGCAACGTGCTCGACCCGATCGACCTCA
>DAOMBL010000107.1:0-9100 GCA_035427325.1 Casimicrobiaceae bacterium | reverse complement strand
TTTCCCCCGGTCCTGTGGGACCGGCCGACCTCGGCTCCCGGCCCCCAGACCCGTTCGTGGCGGTTGGACGCGTCGGGACCCTCGCCTGGTTTCATCACCGGCGAAGTCCGGCAATGTCGCACGCGCATCCCCGCCCCCCCGGCTGCCGCGACGAAGCGCCGGGGCCAAACGACGGGACGCGCCGGCGCCCGACGGAATGCCCCGGCCCCGGGTCCGGGGGTCCGGACCGCGCCAGCCGCTATTTGACACCCAAAATGCGCCCTGCGACAATCGAACGTTTCCCTTTCACCTGTTCCGGCCCCGTCCGGAGGAGCCCACTGCATGAACACCCCGAAGAAGCTCGGCCTGTCGCTCATCGCGGCCGCGCTCGTCACCGTCTACGGTTGCGGCAAGGAAGAGCCCAAGAAGGCCGAGGCCCCGAAGGCCGCGGCCCCGGTCGAGGAGTCCGTCGTCGTCAAGATCGGTCACGCAGGCCCGCTCACCGGCGGCATCGCGCACCTCGGCAAGGACGACGAGAACGGCGCCCGGCCCGCGGTCGACGAAGCCACCGCGAAGAAGCTCAAGATCGGCGGCAAGACCGTCAAGTTCGAACTGATGAGCGAGGACGACCAGGCCGACCCGAAGATGGGTCCGACGATCGCCCAGAAGTTCGTCGACGCGAAGGTCGCAGGCGTCGCCGGCCACCTGAACTCCGGCGTCACGATTCCGGCCTCGGCGGTCTACAACCAGGCCGGCATCCCGATGGTCTCGGGCTCGGCGACGAACCCGAAGCTGACCGAGCAGGGCTTCAAGAACATCTTCCGCACGGTCGGCCGCGACGACCAGCAGGGTCCGGCGGTCGCGCAGTACCTCGCCGCGCAGAAGATCAAGAAGATCGCGATCGCCGATGACGCCACCGCGTACGGCGAGGGTCTCGCGAACGAAGTCGAGAAGACGCTGAAGGCGGCGGGCATCCAGGTCGTGGCGCGCGAGAAGGCGACCGACAAGACGACCGACTTCAAGGCCATCCTCACCAAGATCAAGGGCAAGGGTCCGGACGCCGTGTTCTACGGCGGCATGGACGCGACCGGAGGCCCGATGATCAAGCAGGCGCGCGAACTCGGCATCAAGGCGGTGTTCGCGTTCGGCGACGGCGCGTGCACCGACGAGATGGCGAAGCTCGCCGGCGCGGCGGCCGAAGGGCTCGTCTGCTCGCAGGCCGGCCTGCCGGCCTCCGCGGCCAGCAAGGAGTTCAACGACGCGTTCAAGGCCAAGTACGGCGAGGTGAAGCAGTACGCGCCGTTCTTCTACGACGCGGTGAACCTGATGATCGCGGCGATGCAGAAGGCCGACTCGACCGACCCGGCCAAGTACCTGCCCGAACTCCAGAAGATCAGCTACAACGGCGCGACCGGCAAGATCGAGTTCGACGAGAAGGGCGACCGCAAGAACGCCGAGATCACGATCTTCCAGTTGAAGAACGGCAAGGTCGAGCCGATCGCCGTCGTCCAGGGCGGCAAGGCGACGCCGTTCGCCGAGTTCGTCAGCGCGATGGCCCCGGCTCCGGCCGCGGCGGCGCCCGCGGCGGCCCCGGCGACTCCGCCGGCCCCGGCCCCCGAAGCCCCGAAGAAGTAATCGAGCACCCTCCGCAGCGGAAGGCGGCGCCCCTCGAAAGGCGCCGCTTTTTTTCGCGCTCCGGGTGTTGCCGAGGGCACGGGCTCGCCCCACAATCGCGCGGTTGTCGGGGACGGGCTTTGGCCTCCGTGGGCCGTGGCGAAGCCCGACGAGCGCGATGCCGAGGAACGTACAGCGTCGCGGGCTGAAGCCCAAGCCGTCGGGCTGAAGCCCAAGCCGTCGGGCTGAAGCCCGACCCACAGGAGTTCGAGCCCGACCCGCACCCTTACCCGGACACTCGAACGTCGACGCGAACCTCTCCGTCCCCTGCCAACTGCCAACTGCCAACTGCCAACTGACAACTGTCGCCTGACCCGTGGACACCTTCCTGCAGCAGCTCGTGAACGGCCTGACGCTCGGCAGCGTCTACGCGGTCGTCGCGCTCGGCTACACGATGGTCTACGGGATCATCCAGCTCATCAACTTCGCGCACGGCGAGGTCGTGATGATCGGCGCGATGACCGCGTACTCGGTGATCGTCGCGCTGACCGGCGCGCAGGTGCCTCTCCCCGCGGTCGCGATCGTGCTGCTGGGGGCGATGGCGGCCATCCCCGTCTGCATGGCGATCGGCTACACGCTCGAGCGCACCGCGTACCGGCCGCTGCGCAGCGCGCCCCGCCTCGCTCCGCTCATCACCGCGATCGGCCTGTCGATCATCCTGCAGCATCTGGCGATGCTCGTCTGGAGCCGCAACCCGCTCCCCTACCCGCAGATCATCCAGCAGGTCCCGATCCACCTGACGGGCAACCCCGACGGCGCGACGATCACCAGCGTCCAGATCGCCATCATCCTGACGTCGATCGCGATGATGGCCGGGCTCCTCGCGCTCGTGTACCGCACGAAGTTCGGCATCGCGATGCGCGCGGTCGCGCAGAATCCGTCGATCGCCGGGCTGATGGGCATCGACATCAACCGCATCATCGCGCTGACCTTCGTCGTCGGCGCGGGGCTGGGCGCCGTCGCGGGCGTCATGGTCGGCAGCTACTACGGCATCGCGCACTACCAGATGGGCGCGCTGCTCGGACTCAAGGCGTTCTCGGCCGCGGTGCTCGGCGGCATCGGCAACCTCGCCGGCGCGATGCTGGGCGGCGTGCTGCTCGGCGTCATCGAGGCGCTCGGCGCCGGATACGTCGGCGAACTCACCAACCTGTGCCGGCTGTCGGGGTGGTTCGACGCCCTCGCCCAGCGCTGCGCGAGCGATCCCAACGTCACGCTGTTCGGCTCGAACTACCAGGACGTGTTCGCGTTCATCGTGCTGATCCTGGTCCTGGTGTTCCGTCCGTCGGGCCTCCTCGGCGAGCGCGTGGCGGACCGCGCATAGTCCCCCTGTACCGCGTCCCGAGCACGAGGTCCCGGCCCGACATGCATCCGATCTTCGACGTGAGAGGACGCCCCGGATTCGCGCTCGCGGGGCTCGCGATGGTCGCGATCGCGCTCGTCGTGCTCCCGTTCGTGTTGACGGGGATCGGCACGTTCTGGGTGCGGATCACCAACCTCGCGATCCTGTTCTGCCTCCTCGCGCTCGGCCTCAACATCGTCGTCGGGTTCGCCGGCCTGCTGGACCTGGGCTACATCGCGTTCTACGCGGTCGGCGCCTACGTCTACGCGCTGCTCGCGAGCCCGCACTTCAACGTCCACCTGCCGTTCTGGGTCATCCTGCCGATCGGCGCGGCGTTCGCCTGCCTGTTCGGCGTCCTGCTCGGCGCGCCGACGCTGAAGCTCCGCGGCGACTACCTCGCGATCGTCACGCTGGGCTTCGGCGAGATCATCCGGATCTTCCTCAACAACCTCTCGCAGCCGGTCAACATCACCAACGGCCCGCAGGGCATCTACCGCATCGACCCCGTCCGCATCGGCGGCTTCGACTTCTCGCAGACCTCGAAGATCGCCGGTCTGACGTTCACCGGCCCGATGAAGTACTACTATCTGCTGCTCGCCGTGCTCGTCGTCGTGATCGCGATCAACCTGCGCCTGCAGGATTCGCGCATCGGCCGGGCCTGGGAGGCGATCCGCGAGGACGAGGTCGCCGCCCGCGCGATGGGGATCAACACGCGGAACATGAAGCTCCTCGCCTTCGCGATGGGCGCGTCGTTCGGCGGGATCTCGGGCGGCATGTTCAGCGCGATGCAGGGCTTCATCAGCCCGGAGAGCTTCATCCTCGTCGAGAGCATCATGGTGCTCGCGATGGTCGTGCTGGGCGGCATGGGCAACGTGTGGGGCGTCGTGATCGGCGCGGTGCTCCTGTCGTTCGTGCCGGAACTCCTGCGCGAGTGGGTGGGGCCGTTCCAGCAGGCCGCGTTCGGGCGCACGCTGCTCGACCCCGAGGTCATCCGGATGCTGCTGTTCGGCCTCGCCCTGGTGCTGATGATGCTGTTCCGGCCCGCGGGCATCCTGCCCTCCGCGCTGCGCAAGCGCGAACTCGAGACGCGCCGCGCCGCCCCCTGACGCGATGGCCGACGAGCGTTCGACCCTCCTCGAAGCCGAAGGCGTCGGCAAGCGCTTCGGCGGCGTCCAGGCGCTCACCGAGGTGAGCTTCACGATCCGGCAGGGCGAGATCTACGGGCTCATCGGCCCGAACGGCGCGGGCAAGACCACGCTCTTCAACGTGCTCACCGGCATCTACGCGCCGGACGGCGGGCGGTTCACCTTCGACGGCAATCCGCTGATGGGGCTGAAGCCCAACGAGGTCGCCGAGCGCGGGATCGCGCGGACGTTCCAGAACATCCGGCTCTTCGCGAACCTCTCCGCGCTCGAGAACGTGATGGTCGGCCGCCACGTGCGCACGAAGGCGGGTGTGTGGGGCGCGATCGCCCGCGACCGCCGCACGCGCGACGAGGAGGCGGGCATCGAGCGGCGCGCGCTCGAACTCCTCGACTACGTCGGCGTCGCTTCGCGCGCGAACGACCTCGCGAAGAGCCTGCCCTACGGCTTCCAGCGCCGGCTCGAGATCGCGCGCGCGCTCGCGACCGAGCCGAAGCTCCTCGCGCTCGACGAGCCCGCGGCCGGCATGAACGCCACCGAGACCGCGTCGCTCGAATCGCTGCTCCACGCCATCCGCCGCGACGGCACGACGATCCTGCTGATCGAGCACGACATGAAGCTCGTGATGGGCGTGTGCGACCGCGTGCTCGTGCTCGACTACGGCCGCAGGATCGCCGAGGGTCCCGCCGCCGAGGTGCAGAAGGATCCCGCGGTGATCTCGGCCTACCTCGGCGGCGAGATCGCGCTGAACCTGAAGGGCGCCTGAACGATGACGAGCGCCGCGCCCCCGCTCCTCGCGCTCGAAGGCCTCAAGGTCGCCTACGGCGGCATCCAGGCGGTGAAGGGCATCGACCTCGTCGTCGGCAAGGGCGAACTCGTCTGCCTCATCGGCGCGAACGGCGCCGGCAAGACCACGACGCTCAAGGGCGTCACCGGATTGCAGCCGGTCTCGGGCGGCACGGTGCGCTACGACGGCGAAGACGTGACCGGCCGGCCAGCATTCGAACTCGTCCGCCGCGGGCTCGCGATGGTGCCGGAGGGCCGCGGCGTGTTCGGCGCGCTCACGATCGAGGAGAACCTCGCGATGGGCGCCTACATCCGCAGCGACAAGGCGGGCATCGCGAAGGACGTCGAGCGGGCGTTCGAGCTGTTCCCGCGCCTCAAGGAGCGGCGGCGCCAGACCGCGGGCACGCTGTCGGGCGGCGAGCAGCAGATGCTGGCCATGGCGCGGGCGATGATGTCCCGGCCCCGGCTGCTCCTGCTCGACGAACCGTCGATGGGCCTAGCGCCGCTCATGGTCCAGCGCGTGTTCGAGACCGTGATGACGGTGAGCCGCGAGGGCGTGACGATCCTCCTGATCGAGCAGAACGCGAAGCTCGCGCTCGAGGTGAGCCACCGCGGCTACGTGATGGAATCCGGCGAGATCACGCTCGCCGGCGAGGCGAAGTCGCTGCTGCACGACCCCAAGGTTCGCGCGGCCTACCTCGGCGTCGGCGCGTGACGCGACCCTGTCGCAGCTGGCGCGCGCCGGTGTCGCGCGTGCCCCGCGCCCCGGAGTCCGTCGGTTGAGCGCGCCGACAGCGATCGTCACGGTCCCGGCCTCGCGTGCGCTCGCCTGGTACGGCGACGCGATGCGCCTGTGGAAGCGCGGCCCCGTCGTGATGTCGGCGCTCGGCGCGATCACGATCCTGTCGCAGTTCGCCTTCGAATTCTGGCCGGACGCGGGCTCGCTCCTCGCGAAGCTCGCCGTGCCGCTCATCGCGTGCGGCATGCTGTACGCCGCCCGGGCCGCCGAGCGCGGCGAACGCCCGCGCCTCGCGCACGCGTTCCACGCGTTCCTCGCCGGCGCGGGGCCGATCGGCGCGATCATCGTGTCTTCGGCCGTCACGTTCCTGGCCGAGTGGTTCGCCGCGGACAGCCTCGCGGGCGTCGACCTGATGCGCCCGGGCGCGCCCGCCCCCGACCTCGATCTCGCGACCGTGCTCGCGATCTACGCCGTCGGGATCCTCGCGTCGCTGCCGATGTCGCTGGTGCCGCTCGCCGCGCTCTTCGGCGGCGAGGGCTTCGCCCGATCGTTCGTCACCTCCGCGACCGCGTTCGCTCGGAACGCCGGCGCGTTCCTGGTCTACGGGATCGTCGCGCTCGCGCTCCTCGCGATCGGGCTCGCCACGATGGGTATCGGGCTCGTCATCGCGCTGCCGCTCATCGCCTGCGCAACCTGGGCGGCGTGGCGGGAGGTGTGTCCGGCGGAGGCTACGCCGTCGGCGCCTGGCTGAAGCCGGCGAGCCCTGGCGAGGACCCGGTCTCCTCGATGTCGACCCGCTCGACGCGCGCCGCCGGCGGCCCGCGTCGCGCCCAGGCGATCGCGCGCTCGACCGCGTCCTCCGGACCCTGCAGCCACGCCTCGACCGTGCCGTCGCGCCGGTTGCGCACCCAGCCGTCGACGCCGAGCGCTCGCGCGGCCTCGACTGTCGCGTAGCGAAACCCGACGCCCTGCACCCGCCCGTGCACGACGATGCGGCGCGCGATCACCGGAGTTCGCCGCGCCGCGCGAGGAAGAACAGCGCCGCGAGCGTCTTGGCGTCGGTGATGGCGCCGCGCTCGGCGAGGTCGAGCAGTTCGACCCCGCTCATCGTGACGATGTCGAGGTGCTCGTCCTCGTCGAGCTTGCGCCCGACGTGCGTCAATCCGTCCGCGAACCACAGCTCGATCGTCTCGTCGGTGTAGCCGACGCCCGGGTGGATGACGCCGAGGCGCGTCCAGTGCGCCGCACGGTAGCCCGCCTCCTCCTCGAGTTCGCGCCGGCCGGTGTCGATCGCCGCTTCGCCGGGGTCGCGCTTGCCCGCCGGGAACTCGACGATCACCGCGCCCACCGGATAGCGGAACTGGCGCTCGACGATCCAGCGCCCGTCAGGCAGCCGGGGCGCCACCAGCACGGCGCCCGGGTGCACGATGTACTCGCGCGTCGCGAGGTGGCCGTTGGGCAGGCGCACGGTGTCCTTGCGCACGTGCAGCAGCGCGCCGTCGAACACCCGCGTCGAATCGACGCCGACTTCGATGAGGTGCGCATCCGCGGCGCCAGGTGCGAGATGAGAGGGATCGGTCATCGTCAAAAAGTAGCAACAAGTAGGGTCAGACTCGACTTTCGGTGGGGACGAATCGCCGCGGTTCTCCTGCGCCTCAGGGAATAAGCAGGGTCAGACTCGACTTTCACCGAACGGCAGGAGAAGGGCGACGATTCGGGCCCGCCCGAAAGTCGAGTCTGACCCTACTTATGAGTCTGACCCCATCGAGGCCCAGTCGCGCGGCACCAGGTAGCGTTCGTACAGTTGCGCCTCCGGCGTGCCGGGCGCGGGGCGCCAGTCGTAGCGCCAGCTCGCGTGCGGCGGCATCGACATCAGGATCGCCTCGGTGCGCCCGTTGCTCTGCAGCCCGAACGCGGTGCCGCGGTCCCACACGAGGTTGAACTCGACGTAGCGGCCGCGCCGGTACGACTGGAACTCGCGCTCGCGCTCGCCGTACGGATGGTCCCGGCGTCGCTCGAGGATCGGCAGGTAGGCGCCGGCGAAAGCGTCGCCGACGGCGCGCACGATCGAGAACGCGCGATCGAATCCGCCGTCGGCGAGATCGTCGAAGAAGATGCCGCCGACGCCGCGCGGCTCGCGCCGGTGCTTCAGGTAGAAGTACTCGTCGCAGGCGCGCTTCCAGCGCGGGTGGAGGTCCGCGCCGAACGGCGCGAGCGCATCGCGGCAGGCGCGATGGAACGCGATCGCGTCCTCGTCGAAGCCGTAGACCGGCGTGAGGTCCATGCCCCCGCCGAACCACCACACCGGCGCGGCGCCCTCGCGCGTCGCGACGAACATCCGCACGTTCATGTGCACGGTCGGCGCGAACGGGTTGCGCGGGTGCAGGACGAGCGACACGCCCATGGCCTCCCAGGCTCGCCCGGCGAGGTCGGGCCGGCCGGCGCTCGCGGACGGCGGCAGGGCGGCACCGCGCACGTCGGAGAAGTTGACGCCGCCACGCTCGATCACGCGGCCGTCCTCGATCAGCCGCGACACGCCGCCGCCTCCTTCGGGGCGCTCCCACGCGTCGCGCAGGAACGTTCCGCCGTCGACGGCCGCGAGCCGCGCGACGATGCGCTCCTGGAGGCCGGTCAGGTACGCGCGGACGGCGCCGACGTCCATCGCGAGCCTAGCGCCGCGCGATCGCGCGATGGCCGATGTCGGTGCGGTACTGCATGCCGTCGAAGCGAATGCCGGCGATCGCCGCGTAGGCCGCACGCTGCGCGAGGCGCACCGAATCGCCGAGCGCGGTGACGCACAGCACGCGTCCGCCGCTGGTGACGACGCGGTCGCCTTCGAGCGACGTGCCGGCGTGGAAGACGCGGACGTCCGGATGCTCGGCACGCACGCGGTCGAGCCCCTCGACCGGATCGCCGCGCCGCGGCGCTTCGGGGTAGCCCGCCGCGGCGAGGACGACGCCGAGCGCCGCCCGACGGTCCCACGCGGGCTCCGCGCGGTCGAGCGTGCCGCCCGTGGCGTGAAGCGCGAGATCGACGAGATCCGAGGTCAGGCGCGCGAGGATCGGCTGCGTCTCGGGATCGCCGAGGCGGCAGTTGAACTCGAGCACGCGCGGGTTGCCCTGCGCGTCGATCATCACGCCGGCGTAGAGGAACCCGGTGTAGGGGGTGCCGTCCGCTGCCATGCCCTCGACCGTCGGCACGACGATCTCGCGCATGATGCGCTTGTGGAGTTCGGGGGTGACAACCGGCGCTGGCGAGTATGCGCCCATGCCGCCGGTGTTCGGTCCGGTGTCGCCGTCGCAGAGGCGCTTGTGGTCCTGCGAGGACGCCAGCGGCAGCACGTTGCGACCGTCGGCGAGCACGAGGAAGCTCGCCTCCTCGCCTTCGAGGAAATCCTCGACGACGACGCGCGCGCCCGCCTCGCCCATCGATTGCCCGACG
>DAOMBL010000106.1:0-9123 GCA_035427325.1 Casimicrobiaceae bacterium | reverse complement strand
CATCGCGTCGGGCGGGACACGCGCTTCCAGCGCCACGACCGCCGCGAGCGCGCGATCGACGTCGAAGCGCGCAGCCTCGGCATCGGGCTGGAACTCGGGCGGGAACGCCCACTCCTCGTCGTCGCTCATGGTCCCGGGTCCTGTGGGCGTGCCTGCGCGCGCCTGAAGCGCCCCCCGCCGATCCGGTTGAGACCGGCGCCGCGGGCAATCGTTCGCTTCCGACGCGGGCTCAGGTGACGGTCGGCTCGCGCCGAGACACCACGATCGCCGGATCCACGTGGATCGCGAACCCCAGCCGGCGCAGTCTCGCGGACGCAAAGGCGTCCTCGGACCGGTACGCGCCGTCGAACGCCCCGGCACGGAAGACATCATAGTGTACGCGCGCGGCGGCGTCCCCCGCGCCCGGCGGACCCTCGTAGACCCGGCCGTCCGATGTCGCGTCGCCGACGAGCGCGTCGACCGCCCGCCGCGACAGCAGCAGCGCGCCGGCGCCGACGGCGTCGACGATGACGAGCGGCCCCGTCTCGCCGACTGCCTGCCCGATGTCGAACCTGCGCTCGTCGCGCGCATCCGCGACCTCGAGCGGCACCGGCGCGGCGACGGCGTCGCGCGCGTGCGACAGCATCCGTTCGATCGAGCCGGCCGCGAGGCCCAGGTCCGCGTCGAGGAAGAGGAGATGGGTGAAGGAGCGCCGGGCGTGAAAGGTCGCGACGAGCGCGTTGCGTGCCCGCGCCGTCGCGCGCTCGTGTCTCGCATCGACGAGCGTGAACGCGACGCCCGCCGCGCGAAGCCCGAGGAGCGTCGAGACGAATCCGAGGTGCACCGTCCCGCCGCTCGCGGGCGTGCCGATCATGAGCTGCGCTGCCTGCCCCAAGGTCACCGCTCGTCCGGCACGTACTTGTCGCGTCGGCCGTGGAGCTGCCGCTGGACGGCGATGAGGCGCTCGAGCGAAGCGTCGTCATAGCGTGCGTAGTCGTCGAGGAGCGCCCGGTCCTGCGCACCGTTCGCATGGCCGGACGCCGCACCGCGCGGGCACGGTCCGTCGAGGCGCAGGGCGGGACGTTCGTCGATCTCGCAGGTGGACAACCGCGCGCGCTCGACCTTCATCGACATCGACTCGTCGAGCGCGCCCGCGTCGGCGAAGCGCTCGTCGAACGCCCCGATCGCGAGGAAGGCATCGCGCCGGATCCCGAACCAGCCGCTGCACAGCGGGAGCGGGTCATCGGCGGTTCGCGCCCGCGTCCGGATCCCGCCGGCGAACGAGAGCTCCTCGTCGGGGCCCCTGTCACGCAGGCATTCGGATTCCCCGGGCGTCAGTTCGACGATCGGTCCGTGCGGCTTCACGACCTGTCCGTAGCGCGAGCACTGCGCCACGGCGGCAGCGAATCCGCCCGGCACGATCGTGCGTGCGTCGCCGAACAGGAGCACCTCGCCCGCCGCGTGCCGGGCTCCGACGTTCCGGCCCCAGCCTTCGAGCAAGGGCCCGTCCCGGTACGCGAACACGATGCGCGCGTCGGGGTGCGCAGGCGATGCGGCGAGCCGGGGGCAGGTGTCCTCCTCGACGACGATCGTCTCGAGGTCGCGCTCCCGCGCGAGCCGGCGCAGCACGGCGTCGAGGTTCCCGCGCCCTTCGTCGCCGCGACCGCCGCGATAGGTGAGAATGGCGCTCGCGCGCACGTGGTCCGGTCCCGAGGGCGTCCGTCGAACGCCGGCATCTTACCGCGCGGCGCGCTTCGACCCCGTCCCCTGACCCGATGCTGATCAGCGCCCTGATGGTGACCCGCCCCGCCTCGCTCCCGAGGCTCGCGGCTGCGATCCACGACCTCGCGCAGCAGCGCGGCGTCGCCTGCGAACTCGTCGTCGTGCACGACGGCGATGCGGCGTTCGACGCTGCGGTCGGGGAGACCGCCGGGCGCGAGGGCGTTTCCGCGACCGTCGAGCGCGCGGCCGCCGGCACGCCGCTGGGCGAACTCCGCAACCGCACGGTGGCCCTCGCGCGCGGCGAACTGGTTGCGCAGTGGGACGACGACGACCGCCACCACCCGGAGCGCCTGAAACGGCAGGTCGACGCGCTCCTCGGGCGCGGCGCGTCGTTCGCCTTCCTCACCGAGCAACTGCACCATTTCCCCGCGCGGCACGCGCTCTACTGGGAGGACTGGTCGGCCGACCCCCATCCGCTCGACTTCGTGCCGGGCACGCTCGTCGGCCGGCGCGACCGCATGCCGGCGTACCCGCCGCTCAGGCGCGGCGAGGACACCGCGCTGTGCCGCGCCATCGTCGACGCGGGCGCGCCGATCGCCCGCGTGCGCGACATCGGCTGGAGCACCGTCTACACCTTCCACGGCGGCAACGCGTTCTCGGAAGCGCACCACGTCGCGATGGCCCGCGCCAAGCACCTGCCGGACGCGCGCCTCGTCGCGCGCGAGCGCGTGCTGCGGGAGCGACTCGCCGAGTACTCGCCGCCGCTCCCGCCGGTCCGGGTACCCTGCAGCACCGCCCCGATCGAGATCGCGCCCGCCGCGTGACGGCACCGCTCACGCGGCCGGGACGAACCGCTGCGCGATCGCGGCCACGGTGGACTCGCCGCGCGCGACCCAGTCGGTCGTGAACGCGGCGGCGCAGAACCGCGTGAAGTCGGTCCGCGAAGCGTCCCACCACAGGTGCGCCCACAGGTGCAGGCTCGCGACGCCGTCGAGGCGGTCGTCGCGCTCCTCGAAGAGCGACGCGATGCCCGCGCGCGACGGGCCGTGCCGGTAGAAGGTTCGCTGCGGCAGCACGTGCAGCGCCTCGCCCGCCTCGCTCCACAACCGCCCCGCGGCGGAGCAGGAGTGCCGGCTCCAGGTTCCGTCGAACGACCGCCGCGCGTCGTCGAGCCAGCGTTCGACGAAGCGCGCGCCCGGTCGCGCCAGGATCACGGCGTTGCACAGCGACGGAGCGAGCACGCCGTCGTCACCGACGACCGGGGGCTCCTCGCCCACGACGCACTCGCGCTCGAACCAGTCGTCCGGGTAGCGCTCGACGAACAGCGTATCGATGTCCGCGTAGGCGCCGCCGGCCTCGCGCAGGATCTCGAGCCGCAGGAAGTCGGCCTCGTGCGCGTAGTCCCACCCACGCGCGGCGATGAGCCGGCCTTCGCCGGTCGCGGCATAGCGCGACCGGTCGAAGCCGCGCGGCTCTTGCCCGACGCGGTGCGGCGTGAGGTGCGGCGCGATGCGCTCCCACCAGGGCCCCCACAGGTCGTGCCGATGGTGCAGGTGGATCGCGTCGGGCGCCTGGGTCCGGCGGCAGGATTCGAGCGCGAGAAAGCGGGCGAGGTGGAACGGCTCGCGCTGCGGCCGCAGTCCGAAGACGAAATGGAACTCGCGCACGGTCGGGATCCTCGGTTCGCGATCGATCACGCGGCGATCGCGTCGATGAATGCGCGCGCCACGACCGGCTCGGCGTAGCGGTTCGCGATGCGCTCCGCGATCGCCCCCGCCGCACGGCGCGCGGGTCCGGGATCGCCGACGAGCGCGCGCATCGCGGCGACCGCCGCGTCGCGGTCGGGCGTCGCCCAGCGCTGCGAAGGCCAGTACGACGGTCGCGGCGGCGGCCACACCGGCACGCGCGTCATCCGATAGGGGATCGCGCCAGGCCAGTCGGCTCCGAGGAAGTCGAGGTGGCCGCCCCAGCCGGTGGCGAGCACCGGCGTCCCGCGCGCGGCCGCGTCGAACATGCCGAGTCCCCAGCCCTCGCCGTGGGCGAGCGTGACGTACGCGTCGGAGAGTTCGTGCAGGAGGTCGACGCCGCGGCCGTCGAGTTCCAGCGGCAGCACGCAGATCGGCGGAGCATCGCGGTCGAGTTCGTCGGTCGCGGCGTCGACGGCACGCTGCGCCATCGCGAGCGCCGGCTCCTCGGCGTAGTGCGGAGGCGGTCCGAAGCCCGTCGCGCCGGTCTTCAACACGAGCGCCACGCGATCCTCGTCGCGGAACGCCCGCACGAAGGCGTCCAGCAGCGCGGGCAGCGCCTTGCGCGGATCCCAGGCGTTGATCGAGACGAAGACGAACCGCGCGCCCTCGATGCCGAGTCGTCTGCGCGCCGCCGCGATCTCCGCGGGCGCGAACGCGTTCCACGCGTGGCGGCGCACGTGGGGCACGACGCGGACCGGCGCCCGCACGCCGCCGGCGACGAACGCATCGCGGTTCATCGCGCAGGGCACCAGGACGCGATCCGCGCGGTCGAGCAGCGTCCGCCAGTGCGACGGGATGCGGTCGGTCTCCCACACCGTGCAGCCGACGTTGCGCCGGCCGCGCTCGAAGAGCGCGGGCCAGTGCTCGGGCACCGTGTGCGCGACGATCGTGTCGCAGGCGATCGCCGCCGACGTCGCGGCGAGGAGCGCCGGCAGGTCGGCGAGCGAGGCGTCCTCGGTCGAACGCAGCGACAGGGGGAGGACGTCGCCGGTTGCCAGCGGCCGGATGCCCGCTCCGTCGTGGACGATCGGCACCCAGTGGACCGGCACCCCGGCGTTCACCAGCGCCCGGACGTACGCGATCGCCGCGAGTCCGTATCCGGACGGCTCGACGAACGAGTAGTAACGCAGGCCGTGCGGCAAGATCGCGTGCCGCCCTTCAGCGGCGGCGGAGGCCACCGGCGACCGCCTGCCCGCGCGCGGCGGAAGGCGTCGCGCGCAACGAGGCGCGGTGCCCGCGAGGGCATCCCCGGGCTCCGCGTTCCCCTGCGTCCGTTCGCGCGGTGCCGTTCTCCGGAACGTTCATGGCTTCTCCCGCGCCGAGTCTAGCCACAAATCGTCCCTCCGGCCAAACGCGTGCCACAATCACGCGATGCGCCCGATCGCCGTCGCCCTCGCGCTCGCCGGATCGATCTCCGCCGTCGCCCAGGTGCCGCCTGACGCCGCCGAGCGCGGCGCGTACTCCGGCCTCTTCGCCGCCGCGGCGGCGGGGGACGCTGCGGCGATCCGTTCGCAGGTCGCCGCAGGCGCGAAGGTCGACGCACGCGACGGCCGCGGCCGCACGCCGTTCCACGTGGCCGCCTACGCACGGGCGCACGACGCGATGAAGGCGCTCGTCGCCGCGGGCGCGGATCCGAACGCGCTGGAGAACGACCGCTACGATGCGGTCACGATCGCCGCGGTCGCCGACGATCCCGAGACGCTCGCGGTCGCGCTCGCGCTCGGCAACAGCGCGAAGAACGTCACCAGCCGCTACGACGGCACCGCGCTGATCGCCGCCGCGCACCTCGGGCACGACGGCGTCGTCCGGATGCTGATCGCCGCGGGGGCGCCGCTCGACCACGTGAACAATCTCGGCTGGACCGCGCTGATCGAGTCGATCGTGCTGGGCCGGGGCGGCCCGCGGCACGTCGCGACGCTGAAGGCGCTCGTCGACGCCGGCGCGAACGTGAATCTCGCCGACCGCAGCGGCACGACGCCGCTCGGCCTCGCGCGCGCCCGCGGCTACCGCGAGATGGTCGCGATCCTGGAGCGCGCCGGCGCGCGCTGACGCCATCGCCCCCCGCATTCGCCGCCCGGGCGCGGGCCCCGTCCGATCGCCGCATTCACCACGAACCTCCCGACGACCGCCCGATGCTCGAATGGATCACCGACCCGGGGGCCTGGATCGCGCTCGCGACGCTCACCGCGCTCGAGATCGTGCTGGGCGTCGACAACATCATCTTCATCTCGATCCTGGTCAGCCGGGTCGCGCCCGATCGCCGCGAACTCGCGCGCCGTCTGGGGCTCGGGCTCGCGATGGGCACGCGCATCCTGCTGCTCGTCTCGCTCGCCTGGATGATGCGGCTCACGACGCCGCTCTTCACCTTCTACCAGGCGTTCTCGGGCCGCGACCTGATCCTGATCGCGGGCGGGCTCTTCCTGCTCTGGAAGAGCGTGCACGAGATCCACAACTCGCTCGAGGGTTTCGAGGAGGGGCAGGGCGAGATCGCCGCCGCCGCGAGCTTCGGCGGCGTGCTGGTGCAGATCGCCATCATCGACATCGTGTTCTCGCTCGATTCGGTGATCACCGCGGTCGGCATGGTCGACCAGATCCCGGTCATGATCCTCGCGATCGTGCTGTCGGTCGGCGTCATGATGTTCGCCGCGCGCCCGATCGGCGAGTTCGTCGAGGAGCACCCGACGATCAAGATGCTCGCGCTCGCGTTCCTCGTGCTGGTCGGCGTGACGCTGATCGCCGAGGGCTTCGAGACCCACGTGCCGAAGGGCTACATCTACTTCGCGATGGCGTTCTCGGTCGGGGTCGAGATGCTCAACCTGCGCATGCGCGCGCGGAGCGAGGCGCGCAACCCGGTCAGGCTGCGCAAGCAGCCGCCGGGGGCGAAACCGCTGCCGCCGGAAGCGCGGGACGGATAGCGCCTGGCACGGCATGGAGCGCGCCTCGTCCGGGGCGCACCGGGCCGATGCGAGGCGCGCCGTAAGGAACGCGGGAGCTGCTCCGACCGATCGCCGCTGCCCGGCATGGCCGGAGAGCGGAAGATCCTCCCGCCCCCGAAACCCACCCACACGAAAGGAGCCACCATGTCTCGATCCACCCCCGCTTCCGCCGCCCTGGCGTTCGCGCTCGCTGCCCTCGCCTCGGGCGCAGCGCTCGCCCAGGGCATGGCGGCGGACAAGAAGGACGCGATGAAAGCCAAGCCGGAGATGGAGAAGTGCTACGGCGTGTCGATGGCGGGCAAGAACGACTGCGCCGCCGGTCCGGGCACCACCTGCGCCGGGACCTCGAAGGTCGACTACCAGGGCAACGCGTGGAAGTACGTCCCGAAGGGCACCTGCACGACCATCAAGACGTCGAAGGGAATGGGATCGCTGCAGCCGGTCAAGTCCTGACCGATCGTCGCGGGCGATGAACCTCGCGCCTTCCGCCGGGCTGTCGCTCAAGCCCTCGCACTACGCCGAGGCGCTCGATGCGCCGGCGGACGGCCGATGGTTCGAGGCGCATCCGGAGAACTACGCGGTCGCGGGCGGACCGCGCCTCGCCTGGCTCGAGGCGATCCGCTCGCGCCACCCGCTCTCGCTGCATGGCGTGTCGCTCTCGCTCGCGTCCGACGCGCCCCCCGACCGCACCCGGCTCGCGCGGCTCGCCTCGCTCGTCGCCCGATTCGAACCCGCGCTCGTGTCCGAGCACCTCGCGTGGTCCACGTGGCGCGGCGCGTACCTGCCCGACCTGCTGCCGTTCCCGCGCACGCGGGCGGCGCTCGACCGCATCGCCGCCAACGTGTCGATCGTGCAGGACGCGCTCGCGCGGCCGATCGCGATCGAGAACCCGGCGCACTATCTCGCGCTCGACAGCCATGAGTTCGACGAGATCGCGTTCCTGCGCGAACTCGTGCGGCGCACCGGCTGCCGGCTGCTCCTCGACGTCAACAACGTGTACGTGGCCTCGCGCAACCTGGGGCACGACGCGGCCGCGTACCTCGACGCGTTTCCCGCGGAAGCGGTCGCCGAGATCCACCTCGCGGGCCACCACGAGGACCCCGCGCTCGGCGCCCGGCTCCTCGTCGACTCGCACGACGCGCCGGTCGCGCCCGAGGTGTGGGCGCTCTACGAGCGGACCGTCGAACGCATCGGGCCACGCCCGACGCTCGTCGAGCGCGAC
The DNA here is from genome assembly GCA_035427325.1 of Casimicrobiaceae bacterium. GTDB lineage: Bacteria > Pseudomonadota > Gammaproteobacteria > Burkholderiales > Casimicrobiaceae > VBCG01. The sequence continues at coordinate 1,516 of DAOMBL010000106.1, read as the reverse complement.
GACCGGTTGCCGGCGTACGCGGAACTCGACGCCGAACGCGCGCGTGCGCAGGGCGTGCTCGCCCGCGTGGCGTCGCGCGTCGCGGAGGCGGTCGCGTGAGGGCGCAAGGCCGCTCCGAGGGCGAACGAGCCCCGAAGCGCGATGGCGCGGAGGGTCGTCCAGCACGCCCGAAGGGCCGCCCCGAGGCCGAACAGGCCCCGGAGCGCGATGGCGCGGAGGGTTGTCCCGTGAGCGCGCTCGCCGCGTTCCAGGACGCGTTCGGCGCGGCGCTCCTCGCGGACGACCCCGCGGAGGCTTCCCGGCACACGCCTCTCGCGCAGCATCCCGCGTTCGCGGTCTACCGCAACACCGTCACGCGCGGTCTCGTCGACGCGATCGTCGCCAACCATCCTGCGCTCGCCCCGCTGGTCGGCGAGGAATGGCTGCGGGCGGCCGCCGCCGTCTACGCGCGGGCGCACCCGCCCGCGGACCCGTCGCTCATGAACTACGGTGAATCGTTCGCGACGTTCCTCGCGACGTTCCCGCCCGCGGCCGGATTCCGCTGGCTCGTTCCGGTCGCCCGGGTCGAGCGCGCCTGGGCCGAAGCGCACCTCGCATGCGACGAACCCCCGCTCGACCCCTCCGCGGTCGCCTCGGTGCCGATCGCCGAACTCGCCGACGCGCGCCTCGTGCCGCACGCCGCCGCACGCTGGATCGCCTCCGACGACGCGCCGGTCCACACGCTGTGGTCACGCAGCCGCCGGGGCGAGTCCGACCTCTCGGACGTCGCGTGGCGCGGCGAGGGCGTGCTCGTCACTCGGCCCTCCGACGCGGTGCGGGTCGTCGCGATCGACCGCGCGACGACCGCATTCCTCGACGCGTGCGCCGCCGGCGGCACGGTCGCGCACGCCGCGTCCGCTGCGCTCGCGGTCGATGCCGCGGCCGCGCTCGACCGGACGATGGCGTGCCTGCTCGACGCCGGTGCGTTCACCCGGCTCGAAGCGGGAGCCGCCTCCCGGACCGACTGACGCACGCCATGCTGACACCGATCGCCTCTCCTTCCTCGCCGTTCGCACGGGCGCGCGACGCCTGGAACGCGCTTGCGTGGCGCCTCGACGCCGCGATCGGCGACGGGCTGCTGTCGCTCGTCGCGCGCATCGCGATCGCCGCGATCTTCCTGCAGTCGGGACGCACCAAGGTCGAAGGCTTCCTGACCGTGACGCCGTCGGCCGTCGAACTCTTCCGCGACGAATACCGGCTGCCGCTCCTGTCCCCCGAACTCGCCGCGCACCTCGCGGCGTACGCCGAGCACCTGTTCCCGGCGCTGCTCGCCGTGGGACTCCTCTCCCGCCTCTCCGCGCTCGCGCTGCTTGGCATGACCGCAGTGATCGAGATCTTCGTCTACCCGCTCGCCTGGCCCACGCACCTCGCGTGGGCGGGACTGCTGCTCGTCGTCATCGGGCGTGGCGCGGGGCCGCTCTCGCCCGACCGCGCGATCGGCCTGCGCTGACGCCCGTCGCGCCGCACCCGAGCGGGC
>DAOMBL010000105.1:7186-9138 GCA_035427325.1 Casimicrobiaceae bacterium | reverse complement strand
CGGGCGGCGTCTTCGAGTCGATCGATGCGGGCGGCGATTGGACGCCGCTCAACCGCGGAGTGAGGGCCGACTTCCTTCCCGAGCCCACGCCGGCGTTCGGTCACGACCCGCACTGCGTGCGCTTCGCCGGCGGCAATCCCGACCGCCTGTGGCAGCAGAACCACTGCGGGCTCTACCGACTCGACCGTCCGTCGACCGAGTGGGCCGATCTGGGCGAAGGCATGCCGAAATCGGTGGGCACCGTGGGCTTCCCCATGGTCGCGCACCCGCGCGACCCGGACAGCGCGTGGATCTTCCCGATGGACGGCTCCGACGTCTGGCCGCGCACCTCGCCGGGCGGTCGGCCGGCGGCGTACCGGACGTCGGACGGTGGCCGGACCTGGAAGCGCCTGGACGGCGGGCTGCCGCGCGCGCAGGCTTGGTGGACGGTGAAGCGCCAGGCGATGACGCAGGACGCGCGCGATCCCGTCGGCCTCTATTTCGGCACGACGTCGGGCGAAGTCTGGGCGAGCCGCGACGAGGGCCGAACCTGGAGACTCCTGGTGCGCAACCTGCCGCAGATCCACGCGGTCGAAGCGATCGCCGCCTGAAGGTCCTCGTGATCGCCCGCTATCGCGTCCGGATTCCGTCTCCGCTCCAGAGTTACACGCGGGGCCACGCCGACGTGGACGTGACGCTGCCGGAACTCGCGCCGGGCGCCGCCCCGCCCCTTCGTGCGATCGTCGCGGCGCTCGATTCGTCGTTTCCGGGCATCCGCTTCCGCATGGTCGACGAGCAGGGCGCGATCAGGCCGCACATCGCGGTGTTCATCGGCCCGAAGGCGGTGCGCGACCTGGGCACGCCGGTACCGCCGGGAACCGAGGTGATGATCGTTGCGGCGCTGTCGGGAGGCTGAAGGAGAAAAGCAGGGTCAGACTCGACTTTGTGCTGCGCCGCGTTGGCATCGGGCGTCGATCGAGCGGGAAAGTCGAGTCTGACCCCACCTATTCCTCCGGGCGCGTGCCGCAGGGCAGCATCGAACGGACGTTCAGCGGCGGCTTGCGCTGGCTCAAGGAAGCGCCAAGACCTCGCTGCAACGCAGCATTTCCTTGCCGCTCCCGCGTTGAAACCGTTACAATCGACAGGTTTGCTCGGTTCGCCGGTGGCGTTCCTTCCGTCGAGGGCGCCGGCGTGATCCCCCCGCTCAAGTCCAAGCCGATCCGCACCGTCCTCGCCTGGCAGGCGATCGCCACCGTGGCGATCGCGGCCATGGCGGGAGGGTGGGCCGGCCTCCATGCGGCGCTGTCGGCCGTGCTGGGCGGGACCATCACGCTGTCCTCGACCGTCGTGTACGCGTTCGTGCTGGGAATCGGGCCGAAGGCCACCGCCGGCGCCTCGGTCGTCACGATGCTGCGCGCGGAGGGGGCGAAGATCCTCGTGATCCTCCTCCAGCTCTGGCTGGTGCTCGCGACGTACCAGGATGTCGTGGTGGCGGCGCTCTTCGCCGCCTTCGCGGTGACGGTGTTGCTGTTCTCGACCGCCCTGTTGGCGCGCGAGTAGAAACAACGACGGAAGAACCTTCGATGGCGGCGCAGTCGGAACTCTCCCCCACCAGCTACATCCAGCACCACCTGACCTTCCTGACGAAGCCGGTCAAGGACGGCGGCGGCTTCTGGACGGTGAACGTCGACACGATGGTGACGACGCTCGTCCTGGGCGCGCTGTGCTTCGGGTTCCTGTGGTGGATCACGCGCAAGGCGACCTCGGGCGTGCCGTCGAAGACCCAGGCCTTCGTCGAACTCGCGATCGGATTCGTCGACAACGAGGTCCGTTCGGTCTACCAGGGCACGAGCCGGCTGGTCGCGCCGCTCGCGCTCACGACCTTCGTGCTCGTGCTGTTCATGAACGCGATGGACTTCCTGCCGGTGGACATCATGTCGTGGATCTACCACAACGTGTTCCACCAGGAGACC
>DAOMBL010000105.1:0-7176 GCA_035427325.1 Casimicrobiaceae bacterium | reverse complement strand
CCTGGCGCAGCGTCCCGACCGCCGACGTGAACACGACCTTCGCGCTCGCGCTCTCGGTGTTCGCGCTGATGATCTTCTACAGCATCAAGGTCAAGGGCCTCGGCGGCTGGATCCACGAACTCTTCTGCGCGCCGTTCGGGTCGAACCCGCTGCTGTGGCCCGCGAACCTGCTGTTCAACATGGTCGAGTACGTGAGCAAGCCGCTCTCGCACAGCCTGCGGCTGTTCGGCAACATGTACGCGGGCGAGATCATCTTCATGCTGCTCGGCATGTGGGCCGCGACCGGCCTGGTCGGCGTGGTCGCCGGTGCGGTGCTGCACCTCGGCTGGTCGATCTTCCACATCCTGATCGTCGTGCTGCAGGCCTACATCTTCATGATGCTGACCATCGTGTACGTCGCGATGGCGCACGAGCACCACTGACGGGCACGGGACTTCCCGCTCCCGCTTCCGGCGTTCCAGGCAACACGCAATCACGTCACCTTCCGCGACAACGAAAGGAAACAAGATGGACCCGAAACTGCAACTGCTTGCCATGATCCAGGCCTACACCGGCGTCGGCATCGGCCTCATCATCGGCCTGGGCGCGCTCGGCGCCTGCGTCGGCGTGGGCATCATGTGCTCGCGCTTCCTCGAGGGCGCCGCCCGCCAGCCCGAGCTCATGCCCCAGCTGCAGACCAAGGTGTTCCTGCTGCTCGGCCTGATCGACGCGTCGTTCATCATCGGCGTCGGCCTCGCGATGCTGTTCGCGTTCGGCAACCCGCTGCTCGCCGTCATCCCGCGCTGACGCCCACCGCGGGCACGACCCGACGCACGTAAGGAAGCCGTCATGGACATCAACCTGACGCTGATCATGCAGGCGGTGGCGTTCGCCGCGTTCATCTGGTTCACGGCGAAGTTCGTCTGGCCGCCGCTGATGAACGCGATCGAGGCGCGCCGCAAGGAGATCGCGGACGGACTCGCGGCCGGCGAGGAGGGACGCAAGAGCCTCGCCTCCAGCGAGAAGCGCGTGGCCGACATGCTCTCCGAGGCGAAGACCAAGGCCTCCGAGATCGTCGCGCAGGGCGAGAAGTTCCGCTCCGAGACGATGGACCGCGCGAAGGCCGAGGCGAAGGCCGAGGCCGACCGCATCGTCGCCGCCGCGAAGGCCGAGATCCAGCAGGAGGTGGCGCGCGCCAAGGAGTCGCTTCGCAAGTCGGTGGCCGATCTCGCGGTCGCCGGCGCGTCGAAGATCCTGAAGCGCGAGGTCGACGCGAAGGCGCACGCCGACATGCTCGCCGAGATCCAGAAGCAGCTGTAGCCCGTCCGCCATGGCCGAACTCTCCACGATCGCGCGACCCTACGCCGAGGCGGCGTTCGAGATCGCCTCCGCGAAGCGCGCCCTGCCGGTGTGGTCGCGCATGCTCGAACTCGTCGAGTCGGTCGCGTCCGACCCGCGCATGCGCGTGGCGCTCGCGAACCCGACGCTGGGCGACGGCGCGAAGGAGTCGCTGTTCCTGTCGATCTGCGGCGACGGGCTCGACGCCGACGCGCGGAGCTTCGTGCGCGTGCTGATCGAGGCGGACCGGATCGGGCTCGCCCGGGAGATCCGCGAGGTGTTCGAGAAGCGCCGACACGACGCCGAGGGCGTCGCGCGGGCGTCGATCGAAAGCGCCATGCCGCTCTCGGAGGCCGACCTCGCCGCGCTCAGGTCGGCGCTCGAGCGGCGTTTCGGCAGGAAGGTCGAGGCCACCGTCAGCGTGAATCCGGCGCTGATCGGAGGAGCGCGCATCACGGTGGGCGACACGGTGATCGACGATTCGGTGGCGGGCAAGCTCGCCACCATGCAGAACGCACTCACGGCCTGACCGGCCACGAATCGAGCGTGACGCGGGCGACACGCGCCCAACACGACGCGAGGAAACCATGCAGTTGAATCCTTCCGAAATCAGCGAACTGATCAAGGCGAAGATCCAGAACCTGGACACCGGAGCGCAGACGCGCACGCAGGGGACGGTCGTCTCGGTCACCGACGGCATCTGCCGCATCCACGGCCTCGCGGACGCGATGCAGGGCGAGATGCTCGAGTTCCCGGGCAACACCTTCGGCCTCGCGCTCAACCTCGAGCGCGACTCGGTCGGCTCGGTGGTGCTGGGCGAGTACGAGCACATCACCGAGGGCGCGACGGTCAAGTGCACCGGGCGCATCCTCGCGGTGCCGGTCGGCCCCGAACTCATCGGCCGCGTCGTCAACTCGCTCGGCGAGCCGATCGACGGCAAGGGCCCGATCAACGCGAAGATGACCGACGTCATCGAGAAGGTCGCGCCGGGCGTCATCGATCGCCAGTCGGTGAACCAGCCGGTGCAGACCGGGTTGAAGTCGATCGACGCGATGGTCCCGATCGGCCGCGGCCAGCGCGAGCTCATCATCGGCGACCGCCAGACCGGCAAGACGGCGGTCGCGGTCGACACGATCATCAACCAGAAGGGCAAGGACCTGTTCTGCGTCTACGTCGCCATCGGCCAGAAGGCCTCGACGATCGCGAACGTGGTGCGCAAGCTCGAGGAGTCCGGCGCGATGGCGTACACGATCGTCGTCGCGGCCTCGGCCTCCGAGTCGGCGGCGATGCAGTACATCGCGCCCTACTCCGGCTGCACGATGGGCGAGTACTTCCGCGACCGCGGGCAGGACGCGCTCATCATCTACGACGACCTGACCAAGCAGGCCTGGGCCTACCGGCAGGTGTCGCTGCTCCTGCGCCGCCCGCCGGGCCGCGAAGCCTATCCGGGCGACGTGTTCTACCTGCACTCGCGGCTGCTGGAGCGCGCCGCGCGGGTCAACGCGAAATACGTCGAGCAGTTCACGAAGGGCGAGGTGAAGGGCAGGACCGGGTCGCTGACCGCGCTGCCGATCATCGAGACGCAGGCCGGCGACGTGTCGGCGTTCGTGCCGACCAACGTGATCTCGATCACCGACGGCCAGATCTTCCTCGAGACCGACCTCTTCAACGCCGGCATCCGTCCCGCGATCAACGCCGGCATCTCGGTGTCGCGCGTGGGCGGCAGCGCGCAGACCAAGGTCATCAAGAAGCTCGGCGGCGGCGTGCGCCTCGCGCTCGCCCAGTACCGCGAGCTGGCGGCGTTCGCGCAGTTCGCTTCCGACCTCGACGACGCCACGCGCAAGCAGCTCGATCGCGGGCGCATGGTGACCGAACTCATGAAGCAGCCGCAGTACTCGCCGCTGTCGGTGGCCGACCAGGCGCTGACGCTGTTCGCGGTGAACCGCGGCTCCTACGACGACGTGCCGGTCGACAAGGCGCTCGCGTTCGAGGCGGCGCTGCGCGCGTTCGTCGCGAGCAAGTACGCGGCGCTGCACGCTCGCATCGCGAAGAACATGGAACTCACCGCCGACGACGAGAAGGAACTCGCGGCGGCGATCGACGACTTCAAGAAGACGGGCACGTTCTAGGCGCGGACGAAAGTGGAACCCTACTTTCGTCCGGTGACGGCTTCCCGGAAATCGCCGGCGGAGCCGGTCGATTTCCGGCGGTAAGGGTCAGGAAAAAGCGCGATGGCGGGATCGAAGGAAATCCGCAACAAGATCAAGAGCGTGCAGAGCACGCGCAAGATCACCAAGGCGATGGAGATGGTCGCGGCCTCGAAGATGAAGAAGGCCCAGGACCGCATGCGCGCCTCGCGCCCGTATCTCGAGCGCGCGCTCAACATCGCGATCCACATCGCGCAGGCGAACGCCGAGTACAAGCACCCGTTCCTCGCCAAGCGCGAGAAGACGAAGCGGGTCGGCGCGATCGTCGTGACGACCGACAAGGGCCTGTGCGGCGGCCTCAACACCAACGTGCTGCGGCTCGCCAACCAGAAGCACAAGGAGTGGCAGGCGGCGGGGCTGGGCGCCGACTACGTCGCGGTCGGCACGAAGGGCCTCGCGTTCCTGACCCGGACCGGCTGCAACGTGATCTCGAGCGTCGTGCAGCTGGGCGACCGGCCGCACGTCGAGAAGCTGGTGGGCCCGGTGAAGGCCCTGCTCGACAAGTACATCGCCGGCGAGATCGACGAAGTGTGGCTCTTCTACACCGCGTTCATCAACACGATGAAGCAGGAGGCGCGGGCCGGGCGCGTCGTCCCCGTGCCGATGCAGTACCGCCCGCCCGGCTCGGCGGACATGGTGAAGCCCGAATCCGCGACCGGCGCCTGGGACTACATCTACGAGCCGGACGCGCGCACGCTGCTCGACGGCATGATGCGCCGCTACATCGAGGCGATCGTCTACCAGGCGGTCGCGGAGAACATGGGCTCCGAGCAGTCGGCGCGCATGGTGGCGATGAAGGCGGCCACCGACAACGCCGGCAAGATCATCAACGAACTGCAGCTCATCTACAACAAGACGCGCCAGGCCGGGATCACGAAGGAACTCTCGGAGATCGTCGGCGGCGCGGCCGCGGTGTGACGCCTCCAACGCGACCGAATCACGACTTCAGACGGAAATCATCATGAGCCAAGGCACCATCGTCCAATGCATCGGCGCGGTCGTCGACGTGCAGTTCCCGCGCGACGCGATGCCCAAGGTCTACGACGCGCTCGTCCTCGAGCAGGACGCGACCAACAAGCTCGTCGAGCAGGGCCTGACCTTCGAGGTCGAGCAGCAGCTCGGCGACGGCATCGTGCGCACGATCGCGATGGGCAGCTCCGACGGCCTGAAGCGCGGCATGAAGGTCCGCGCCACCGGCGAGAACATCAAGGTGCCGGTCGGCCCCGGCGTGCTCGGACGCGTGATGGACGTGCTCGGGCGCCCGATCGACCAGCGCGGGCCGGTGAAGTCCGACGAGCGCCGGCCGATCCACGCCGCGGCGCCCAAGTTCGACGAACTCTCGCCGTCGACCGAACTCCTCGAGACCGGCATCAAGGTCATCGACCTCATCTGCCCGTTCGCGAAGGGCGGCAAGATCGGGCTGTTCGGCGGCGCCGGCGTCGGCAAGACCGTCAACATGCTCGAACTCATCAACAACATCGCGAAGGAGCACTCGGGCCTGTCGGTGTTCGCCGGCGTCGGCGAGCGCACGCGCGAGGGCAACGACTTCTACCACGAGATGAGCGACGCCAAGGTCATCCGGCAGGACGACCTCGGGCAGTCGAAGGTGGCGATGGTGTTCGGCCAGATGAACGAGCCGCCGGGCAACCGGCTGCGCGTGGCGCTGACCGGCCTCACGATGGCCGAGCGGTTCCGCGACGAGGGCCGCGACATCCTGTTCTTCGTCGACAACATCTACCGCTACACGCTGGCCGGCACCGAGGTCTCCGCGCTGCTCGGCCGGATGCCCTCCGCGGTGGGCTACCAGCCGACGCTCGCCGAGGAGATGGGCCGCCTGCAGGAGCGCATCACCTCGACCAAGGTCGGCTCGATCACGTCGATCCAGGCGGTGTACGTGCCCGCGGACGACCTGACCGACCCCTCGCCCGCGACGACCTTCGGCCACCTCGACGCGACGCTCGTGCTCTCGCGCGACATCGCGGCGCTCGGCATCTACCCGGCGGTCGACCCGCTCGACTCGACCTCGCGCCAGGTCGACCCGAACGTGATCGGCAACGACCACTACACGATCACCCGCCGCGTGCAGGCGACGCTGCAACGCTACAAGGAGCTGCGCGACATCATCGCGATCCTCGGCATGGACGAACTCTCGCCCGAGGACAAGCTCGCGGTGGCGCGCGCGCGGAAGATCCAGCGATTCCTGTCGCAGCCGTTCCACGTCGCGGAAGTGTTCACCGGCACGCCCGGCAAGTACGTGCCGCTCAAGGAGACGATCCGCGGCTTCCGCATGATCGTCGACGGCGAGTGCGATGCGCTGCCCGAGCAGGCGTTCTACATGGTCGGCGGTATCGACGAGGTGTTCGAGAAGGCCAAGAAGATGCAGTAGCGTGGTGCGGGCGGCGGCGCCTTCGCGTCGAGCCCGTGTCGTGCGATTGACCGAGGCCCGACGCGCGATCCGGTTGGAGCGCCGGGAGTGCAGGAAGGCGGATCCGTCGCGACGGGTGCGCCGACGCACAACCGGTCCACGCGTCGTTGCGCGGCGCCGGTGGCAGGTGAAGATGGACGGCGATCCGGTTGGAGCGCCGGGAGTGCAGGAAGGCGGATCTGTCACGACGGGCGCGCCGCCGCTCAACCGGTCCACGCGTCGTTGCATGGCGCCGGTGGCAGGTGAAGATGGACGGCGATCCGGTTGGAGCGCCGGGAGTGCAGGAAGGCGGATCTGTCACGACGGGTGCGCCGACGCACAACCGGTCCACGCGGCGTTGCACGGCGCCGGTGGCGGGTGAAGATGGACGGCGATCCGGTTGGAGCGCCGGGAGTGCAGGAAGGCGGATCCGTCGCGACGGGTGCGCCGACGCACAACCGGTCCACGCGTCGTTGCGCGGCGCAACGTTGGTTCGAGGATGGTGATCGAGATGGCTAGCACGATGAAGGTCGATATCGTCAGCGCGGAGGAGCAGATCTTCTCCGGCGACGCGGAGTTCGTCGTGCTGCCGGGGGTGATGGGCGAACTCGGCATCTATCCGCGCCACACGCCGCTCTTCACGCAGATCCGGCCGGGCGCCGTCCGCATGAAGCTCCCCGGACAGGCGAGCGAGGAACTGGTGTTCGTGCAGGGCGGCTATCTCGAGGTGCAGCCGCACGCGATCACCGTGCTCGCCGACACCGCGATCCGCGCGAAGGACCTGGACGAAGCCGCCGCGCTCGCCGCGAAGAAGGCCGCCGAGGAGGCGATGGCGCACAAGACGACCAAGGAAGAGATCGCCGCCGCCGAGGCCTCGCTCGCCACGGCAATGGCGCAGCTCGAGGCGATCCGCAAGCTCCGGCACCGGAGCTGACGCTCGGGGGGCACCCCGAAGGCCGGCAGTGCCCGGCTCCCTGTAGTCGACAGGGCATGCCCGTCGTATCATCGCCGGGGCCGGTTCGCACGCGAGGCACGCTCCTTGCATGCGGTCTGCCCGTGCCCGCACGGCTCTCGCCGCCCTGACGCCATGATCCGCAGACTCTCCGCCGCGCTCGCCCTGGCGGCCGTCGCCGCCTCGGCGGCGGCCCAGGCTCCCCAGCAGGAACTGGTGTTCGCCGTGACCGAGGGGGTGACCTACCAGGCCACACCCAAGGAAATCCGCGACAAGTTCGCGCCGATCGCCCAGGT
>DAOMBL010000104.1:0-9209 GCA_035427325.1 Casimicrobiaceae bacterium | reverse complement strand
GGCGAGCAGCGAGAGCTGGCGCGTGCCGGCCTGATGACGATGGCCGAAGCGCGCTCGGTCTCGCGCCAGGAGCGGTTCATCGCCGCGATGCGCGTGCGCCTCCACTATCTCGCGGGCAGGCGCGAGGACCGGCTCGTCTTCGATCTCCAGGCCGCGCTGGCGCGGCAACTGGGGATCGCGGACACGCCGACCCGGCGCGGCAGCGAAGTACTCATGCAGCGCTACTACCGGGCCGCCAAGACGGTCCGGCAGGTGAACACGATCCTGCTGCAGAACCTCCACGCGCGCCTCTTTCCGATCCCGCGCGACCCCGTCCCGATCGAAGGTCCGTTCTGCGCGATCGACGAGCTCCTGCACGTCGAGAGCGAGGACCTCTTCGACCGCGAGCCGGGCGCGATGCTCGACGCGTTCCTGCTGATGGAACGCCACCCCGAACTCAAGGGCATGAGCGCCCGCACGCTGCGCGCGCTGTGGCGCTCGCGCAAGCGCATCGACGCCGCGTTCCGGCGCGACCCGAGGAACCGCGCGACCTTCCTCGCGCTCTTCCGCGAACCGCGCGGCATCACGCACGAACTGCGCCGCATGAATCTCTACGGGATCCTGGGTGCGTACCTCCCCGCGTTCGGGCGCATCGTCGGGCAGATGCAGCACGACCTCTTCCACGTCTACACCGTCGACGAGCACATCCTGATGGTGATCCGCAACCTGCGCCGCTTCACCGAGGCGCAGCACGCGCACGAGTATCCGCTGTGCTCGCGGCTCATCGCCGACGTCGAACGCAAGGACGTGCTCTATCTCGCCGGCCTGTTCCACGACATCGCGAAGGGCCGGGGCGGCGACCACTCGGCGCTGGGCGCGCGCGACGCCGAACGCTTCTGCCGCGCCCACGGCCTGAAGCGCGCCGACGCGAAGCTGGTGGCCTGGCTCGTGGCGAACCACCTCGCGATGTCGGCCACGGCGCAGAAGCAGGACCTCTCCGACCCCGAGGTGATCTCGGAGTTCGCCACGCGCGTGGGCGACGAGCGCACGCTCGCGGCGCTCTACGTCTTCACCGTCGCGGACATCCGCGGCACGAGCCCGAAGGTGTGGAACGCCTGGAAGGCGCAGCTCCTCGAGGACCTGTTCCATGCGACGCGACGCGTGCTCGCGAAGGGCGAGGCCGTCGGGACGCTGGTCGACTCGCTCGCGCAGCGCCAGGCGGAAGCGCGGCGGCTCCTGCGCCTCCACGCCGTGCCGGAGGGTGCGGAGGACGCGCTCTGGAAACACCTCGACACGCCCTACTTCCAGCGCCACACCGCCGACGAGATCGCCTGGCACGCGCGCAATCTCTGCTGGCGCGTCGATCGGCCCACGCCGGTCGTCAAGGCGCGACTCTCGCGCGAGGGCGCGGGGCTCCAGGTGCTCGTCTACCTCCCCGATCGCGAGGCGCTGTTCGCCCGGATATGCGGCTATTTCGGCCGCGCCGGGCTGACGATCCACGACGCCAAGGTGCACACGACGCGCCACGGCTACGCGCTCGACACCTTCGCGGTCCAGGACGCCACCGGGGAGGCTGCCGCGGCCCGCGAAGCCGTTTCGCGGGTCGAGCACGACCTCGCGGAGGTCGTCGCCGACGGCGCACCGCTCGCGCCTCCGCAGGCCGGCCGCGTGTCCCGCCAGCTGCGTCATTTCCCGCTGACGCCCGAGGTCCGCATCTTCCCCGACGACAAGGGCACGCACTACATCCTCGAAGTTCTCGCGGGCGACCGGCCGGGCCTCCTCGCCCGCATCGCGTGGGTGCTCGCGAACGCCAACATCAACGTCGCCAGCGCGAAGATCAACACGCTGGGCGAGCGCGCCGAGGACGTGTTCCTGATCGACGGCGCGCGCCTCCACGACGAGCAGGCGCTGCTGCGGCTCGAGACCGCGCTCTACGAGCAGCTTCGAGTCTGATTGGGTCTGATTGGGGTCAGGGTCTGATTGGGGTCAGAGACGTAACTCGCGCCTCGCGCGAGTTACGTCTCTGACCCCAATCAGAGTTACGTCTCTGACCCCACCCGCGACCCCACCCGCGACAGCGCTCGCGAGGCACGTCCGTAGTACCACGCCGCGGCGAGCCAGAACACCGGCGCGGCCACGATCGCGTAGCGCAGCGCGTGCGCCCCGAAACGTTGCGTAAGCAGATCGCGCAGCGCACCGACGACCAGCGGTCCGACACCCGCGCCGATGAGGTTGACCACGAGCAGGTAGAGCGCCGCCGAGAGAGCGCGTGCGCGAGGATCGAAGAGGCCCTGGGCGAGCGCGAGCGACGGGCCGATGTAGCCCGCCACCAGAACCAGCGGCACGACCAGCGCGACGAGGAATCCCGTGCGGCCCTCGATGGCGATCGCGAGCGAAAGCAGTACCGCGAGCAAGAGCTGCAACTGGGTGAGGAACCGGAGCGTCTGCGCTGCTTGTCCCCGCGCGGCGCGATCCGCGAACCGTCCGCATGCGTAGGTTCCCGCGGCGCCTGCGATGCCGATGACCGCGGCGAGATAGACGCCTGCCTGCGCGAGCGTCAACCCGTGGGAGCGCGTCAGTACGGCAGGCAACCAGGTCACCACCGCGAGTGCCGCCGCCGTGGCCAGGGTCGCCGCGAGGAACAGGTTCCGGAGCGCTTCGGACCGGAAGATCGCGCGCATGACCTCAGTGGCCGCCGGTGGCTCCCTTCGATGCATGACCCGCTCTGCCGCCCGGGGATCGCGCATGAGGAGGCGCACGACGATCGCGAGCGCGAGACCGAGGCCTCCGGCCGCGAAGAACGCCGCGCGCCAGCCGTGCGATTGCGCCGCCCACCCTCCGAGGCCGAACGCAAGGACGATGCCGAGGTTCGGGCCGACGCTGTAGATCGCCATCGCCGTCGAGCGCTCGCCCGGCGCAAACGCGTCCGCGATCAGCGCGTGGGACGCGGGGTTGGTGCCGCCCTCGCCCGCTCCGACGCCGAGGCGGGCGGCGAGGAGTTGCCAGAAGCCGGTCGCGAAGCCGCACAGGGCGGTCATCGCGCTGAAGAACGCGAGCGACCACGCGATCACGCGCACGCGGTCGGTGCGATCGGCGATGCGCGCGATGAGAAGGCCCGCGAACGAATACAGGAGCGTGAACGCGAACCCGGCGAGAAAGCCCAACGCCGTGTCGCTCAGGCCGAGTTCCGCCTTGATCGGAGGGATCAGGATCGCGAAGAGCTGCCGATCGAGGAAGTGGATCGCGAAGACGGCCGCGAGCAGGCCCAGCGCGAGGCGTGGGCGCGCGAATCCGGCCGGCGTCCGCCCGGCATCGCCATCGCCGTACGTCGTGCCCGGGGGGCTATCCGGCAATGCGGTCACTCGTCACGATCGGGAGCATCCGGAAAGAGCACCTGCGTGTACCCGAAACGGCGCAGGTCGGTCATGCGCATCGGGTAGAGGATGCCGTCGAGGTGGTCGCATTCGTGCTGGACGACGCGGGCGTGAAAGCCGCTCACTTCGCGCCGGATCCGCCTGCCCTTCGGGTCGAATCCCTCGTAGCGCAACGCCGCATACCGGGGCACGACGCCGCGCAGGCCAGGAACCGAAAGACATCCCTCCCACCCCTCCTCGATCTCATCGGAAAGTGGCGTGAGCACCGGGTTGACGAGTTCGGTGTAGGGAACCGACTCCGCGTCGGGATAGCGCGGATTCGACTCGACGCCGAAGATCACGACCCGAAGACCCACCCCGATCTGCGGTGCCGCCAGCCCCGCGCCGTTCTCGGCGGCCATCGTGTCACGCAGGTCGACGAGGAGTTCCTCGAGTTCGCGCGTTCCGAAGCGCCGCACCGGTTCGCTGACCCGCCAGAGCCTGGGGTCGCCCATCCTCAGCACATCGCGGATCACGGACGGTCTCCTTCGCCGGGAACGGCGATCGGTGCGAGGTGGTCGAGGAGCGCGCGCACCCGCTCGATGCCGCTGGCGAGCGTGTGGGCGAGGTCGTCCATCGAGATGGCTTCGCGGCTGTCCGCGCGCCCCGCGGCATGATTGACGACGACGCAGATGGCGACGTAGGGCAGGTTCAGTTCCCGCGCGAGAATGGCCTCGGGCATTCCGGTCATGCCGACGAGCGTTGCGCCGTCGCGGTCCATGCGGTCGATCTCGGCCGCGGTTTCGAGCCGCGGCCCGTTGACCGCGCCATAGACGCCGCCGTTCGCGAGCGCTATGCCGGCGGAAGCGGCCGCGGCGAGGCAACGCTCGCGCAGCCACGGCGTGTAGGGTCGGGTGAAATCGGTGTGCACCACCTTGCCTTCCTCGCCGTCGAAGAACGTCGAGGCGCGCCCGCTGGTGTAGTCGATGATCTGGTCGGGAACGACCAGGGCCCCGGGCGATGCCCCCCGGATCCCGCCGACCGAGGCGACGGAAACGACCGACGAGGCGCCGCGCGCCCCGAGCGCCCAGAGGTTGGCGCGGTAATTGACCCGATGGGGCGGAATCGTGTGCCCGTGCCCGTGGCGGGCGAGGAACATCGCCGGCCGACCGGCGACGCTGCCGAACAGCAGCGGCGCCGAGGGTTCCCCGTAGGGGGTGCGGACCACTTCGCGGCGAGTCACCGCGAGCGTCGACAACTGCGTGAGGCCGCTGCCTCCGATGATGGCCAGCAAGGAACTTGCTTTGGTCGAGGTTTGCGGAAGGTCGGCAGGCCACCCGCCATGGAAACCCCTTGGGGTAGCGTTGGCCCGCCAGCCGGTTTCATGACATTATCATGGCGCCTGCGGAATTGCGGCACGCCCGGCACGCCGATCATTGTATCGCCGCGAAAGGTCCGGACCATGTACCTCGATCGCCTGTTCAAGCTGATGGCCGAGAAGGAGGCTTCGGACATCTTCATCTCCTGCGGCGCGCCGATCAACATCAAGATCAACGGCGTCGTCTCGCCGGTCTCGACCCAGCCGATGGACCCCGAGACGGTCCGCCGGATCGCCTATGAACTGATGAGCAAGGAGCAGGCGCGCGCGTTCGAGAACGAACTCGAGATGAACCTGTCGCACCTCGACCGGGCCGTCGGCAACTTCCGGATCAACATCTTCCGGCAGCGCGGCACGCTCGCGCTGGTCATCCGCTACGTGCGGAGCCACGTCCCGCCGTTCGAGAAGCTGCGCCTGCCTCCGGTGCTGCTCGACATGGTGATGGCGAAGCGCGGCCTCGTGCTGGTCGCGGGCGCCACCGGCTCGGGCAAGTCGACCACGCTCGCGGCGATGATCGACTACCGCAACAGCAACCGCACCGGCCACATCCTGACGATCGAGGATCCGATCGAGTACCTCTACGAACACCGCCGCAGCATCGTCAACCAGCGCGAGATCGGGATCGACACGCAGAACTACCAGCTCGCGCTGCAGAACGCCCTGCGCGAGGCGCCCGACCTCATCATGATCGGCGAGATCCGCGACAAGGAGACGATGCAGTCGGCGCTGCTCCACACGCTGACCGGGCACCTGTGCCTGTCGACGATCCACGCGAACAACAGCTACCACGCTCTGTCGCGGATCATCAACCTGTTTCCCTACGAAGCGCGCTCCGCCGTACTCTCCGACCTGTCGATCGGCCTGCGCGCGATCGTTTCGCAGCGCCTGATCCGCAACGTGAACGGGGAACTGCAGCCCGGTGTCGAGATCCTGATGAACACCTCGCTCATCGCGGAACTCATCAAGAACGGCGAGTTCTCGCAGATCAAGGAAGCGATGGAGCAGTCGCTCTATCCCGGGTCGCAGACCTTCGAGCAGTCGCTGTGCCGGCTCCACCTCGACGGCGCCATCAGCTACGACGAGGCGATGGCCGCGTCCGATTCTCCGACCAACCTCGCCTGGCTCATCAACCAGAGCAGCCCGAGCGCCCGCGTCGAGAACCTGGAAACGTCGGTCGCCGATCGCGAGCAGCGGCGGCCCGCGGCGGACTTCGCGACGCTCACGATCGATCCGGCGATGCTCGAGCGGCAGCAACAGCACTGAGTCCGCGTTCGGCGGGGGCTCGCGACGGGCGGGTCGTCGCCCCGCCCGGTCTCGCGGGTTTGCTACCATCGTCCGATGGACTCGCGCGCCCGCCCCACCCTCGTGCTGACGCGTGAACTCGTCGCGCGGCCCTCGGTCACGCCCGAGGACGGCGGATGCCAGGCGCACCTCGTCGCCCGGCTCGAGCCGCTGGGTTTCCGTGCGGAAACCATCGTTTCCGCGGGCGTCACCAACCTCTGGGCGAGGCGCGGCACCGCCGGACCGCTCGTCTGCTTCGCCGGGCACACCGACGTGGTCCCCACGGGCCCGCGCGAGGCCTGGTCGACCGACCCGTTCGTCCCGGTCGAACGCGATGGATTCCTGCATGGCCGAGGCGCGGCGGACATGAAGGGGTCGCTCGCGGCGTTCGTGACCGCGATCGAGGCTTTCGTGGCGACGCACCCGCGCGCGCCGGGTTCGATCGCGCTCCTCGTCACCTCCGACGAGGAAGGCCCGCGCAACACCGACGGCACGGTCAAGGTCGTCGACGCATTGCGCGCGCGCGGCGAGACCATCGACTACTGCATCGTCGGGGAACCGTCCTCGGTGAAGCGACTGGGCGACATGATCAAGAACGGGCGGCGCGGCACGCTGTCGGGCGTCCTGACCGTCCGGGGGGTGCAGGGCCACATCGCCTATCCGCATCTCGCGCGCAATCCGATCCACCGCGTCGCCCCGGCGATCGCCGAACTCGCCGCGATGGAGTGGGACCGCGGCAACGCGTACTTCCCGCCGACTTCGTTCCAGTGCTCGAACCTCCACGCCGGCACCGGCGCGATGAACGTGATCCCCGGATCGCTCGAGCTCGCGTTCAACTGGCGCTATTCGACCGAGAGCACGCGCGAGTCGCTGATCGCGCGCCTCCGCGAGGTTCTCGACCGCCACGGACTCGACTATGCGCTCGACTGGCTCCCGGACGGCAAGCCGTTCCTGACGCCGCGTGGACGGCTGGTCGACGTCGTGTCCGGCGCGGTGCGCGACGCGACCGGCGTCACGCCGGAGCTCTCCTGCACGGGCGGGACGTCCGACGGACGGTTCATCGCGGCGATCGCGCGCGAACTGGTGGAGTTCGGACCGGTCGGCGCGACGATCCACCAGGTCGACGAGCGTGTCGCGATCGACGACCTGGAGCGGCTCTCGGCGATCTACCGAATGGTGCTCGAGCGGCTGCTCGTGGCGCCGTCGGCGCGCTGACCGGGAGAACGCGATCAGCGCGCCCGTGCACGAACTCGAGTCCGTCCGCGACTGGCTGCGCTGGTCGGTCTCGCGGTTCACCGAGGCGAAGCTCGCGTTCGGCCACGGGACGGCGAACGCCTGGGACGAGGCCGCTTACCTCGTGCTGCACGCCTTGTCGCTGCCGCTCGATCGACTCGAGCCGTTCCTCGACGCGAAACTGACCCAGGCCGAACGCGCGCGGCTGGGGGATATCCTGGTGCGCAGGATCGAATCGCGGGTGACCGCGGCGTACCTGACGCGCGAGGCCTGGCTCGGCGACTTCCGCTTCTACGTCGACGAGCGTGTCATCATTCCGCGGTCGTACATCGCCGAACTTCTGCCGGACGCCCTCGCGACGTGGATTCCCGACCCGGCCACGGTCCGCGAGGCGCTCGACCTGTGCACCGGTTCGGGCTGCCTCGCCATCCTGCTCGCGCACGCGTACCCGAACGCGGACATCGACGCGGTCGACCTGTCGTCGGACGCCCTCGCCGTCGCCCAGCGCAATGTCGCGGACTACACGCTGCAGGACCGGATCAACCTGATCCGCTCCGACCTCTTCACGAACCTGGTCGAGAAGAGCTACGACCTCGTCATCAGCAATCCGCCGTACGTGACCGATCGCACGATGGATGTCCTGCCGCCCGAGTACCGGCACGAGCCTGCGATCGCGCTGGCCGGAGGCGAGGACGGCCTCGATGCGGTGCGCGCCATCGTCCGGGACGCGCCGCGGTTCCTCAACCCCGGGGGATTGCTCGTGGTCGAGGTCGGCAGCGGCCGGTCGGCGGTCGAGGCCGCTTTCCCCCGGATGCCGTTCGTGTGGGTGGCATCGCCGAGCGCCGACGACGCGGTTTTCGCGATCTCGCGCGAGGAGATCGTCGCGGGTCGATAGGCGCTTCCGCGATCGCGCAGGCGGCCCGGCGCGATCGCCGGCGGTCGAACCGGCCCCGGTCGTCAGCCGCGGAGCCCGAAGAAATCGCGGATCCTGCGGACGAACTCGCTCGCCGCCCCGGACGCCTGGCGGGAACGCTGCTCGGCGTCGAGCGCCTGAAGCGTCGCGACATTGGCGGCCTGGCGCTTCGCGAGAACCTCCGACATCGCCAGGGCGATCTGCGGACGCGCCTTGATGATCGCGTCGAAGCCGCGCCGCTCAAGCTGGTAGCACATGACGTCGCCTTCGGCGATCACCGTGGCCCCGCGCGGCGCGCCGAGCAGGAGTCCCATCTCGCCGAAGTACGCGGGCGCCGAGAGCGTCGCGAACCGGTTGCGGGTGGCCCCGTCCGGGGAATCGCGCACGACCTGGACCTGCCCCTGCGCGAGCAGGTAGAGCGAGTCGGCGGGCTCGCCCTCGCGGAACACGACGTCGTTCGAGACGAACGGTGCGGTCTTCAGTTCGCGCGCGAGCGCGTCCTTCTCCTGCGGCGTGAGCGAGGCGAACAGTTCGGCGTGGTCGATCGCCTCGCGCTTGTGGACGAGGTCTTCGCGCGCGTGCCGGCCCCGCTCGTCGCGGATCAGCTCGACGATCTGACGCGGATAGGGAATGGGCATCGACGCGCGCACGAGCGAAGCGTAGACGTGCACCAGGATGTCCGCCCTGGTCTCCCAGTCGCGCCTCGGGTCGAGCAGGTAGTAGACGACCGCGTACTCCGCTCCGCTGTCCCGGTACGCGTCGCACAGGCAGGCGGGCTGCGGGTCGTGCGCGAGATTCATGATTTCGGCGCGGGTGAGCCCCTCGGTCACGATCTCGCAGACGCGGGCCGGCGCATAGTCGTAGTCGACCTGGAAGCGGACGCTGCGACGCCACTGCGCCCTCTCGTCGCCGCGGCGCGCCAGCACGATCAGCGTTCCGTTCATCAGGACCGAGTTCGGCACGACGATCGTCTCGTTGTTGTTGGTCGCGATCGCCATCGAACGCCAGCGGATGCTCACGACCTGGCCGATGTCGTTGTAGCCGGTCGCGACGACGGTTGCGTCAGGCCGGT
>DAOMBL010000103.1:0-9220 GCA_035427325.1 Casimicrobiaceae bacterium | reverse complement strand
GTTCACGATCGACACCACGGGGCTCGCCGACGGTCCCTACACGATCGACATCGTGCTGCGCGACGGCACGGCGTGCTGCGACGCGTTCCCCGGCGGCTCCGGGCAGGGCGCATTCATCGTCGGGCTGCCGTTCTCGGCGACGCTGTCGGTCGCCCCGCAGGCCGTCCCTCCGGGCGACAGCAACGTCACGTTGACGCTCGCGCTGTCGCACGACTCGCTGCCCACGCCCTCGATCGTTCCGATCGGTGCCTTCGCGTTGCCCGCCGCGGCGCGCTCGCTCGAACGGCGCGGGGACTACCTGTATGCGTGCGAAGAAGACCGGGTCACGGTGATCGACGCCTCCGACCCGTCGGCGCTCGTGAACGTGGGCACGTTCGCGACCGGGCAACTCGCCGCGGGGTATGGCAGCGTCGGCTGCAACATCGACGGCGACACGCTCGTCCTCGCGTACAGCGGCGACACACCGACCTCGTTCGACACGGTGAAGATCGTCGCCTTCGACATCGGCGCCGGCCACGAGACCGCGCCGGTCGCGCTCAATGCCACGCCCGCCGATCTCGGCCGGCTCTTCGGCGCGTCGATCCTGTTCGACGGGACGATCGGCTACCTGCCGACGCAGATCTTCCTGTACAACCCGTTCTCGAAGTTCATCTTCCAGCAGAACGGCAACCTGCTGCGCGTCGACTTCACGACGCCTTCGGCGCCGCTCCTCGCCGGCGAACTCTTCCACCACGTCGGCGCGGGCGACACCTACGATCCGGTGTACGGCGGCCCGAACCTCGTCACCGGCGTCGCGCGGTCCGGCTCCCACCTCTACCTGTCGACGTCCACCTCGACCGGAGGAGCGGTCGATGTCGGCGTAGGCCGCCTCGCGGTCGTCGACGCGACCCAGCTCGCGGGCAATTGCCCGGGGAGCCCCAACCCGTGCATCACCGGCACGATCGACGTTCCGGGTACGCGCATCCTGTTCGGCGTCGCGCGCCAGGGGAACACGCTCATCGCGGCGGGCGACACGCTGGGCTACTACGACGCTGTGCGCGGGCTCACCGGCAACCTGACGATCACCGCGTTCGACCTCACCGACCCGGCCAACCCGGTCCTGCGCTCGACGCTGGTCACGCCGCTCAACAACGCGCGCTACCAGAACCAGTGCATGGCCGACGCCGACGCCGGCTCGGCGACGATCACCGCGCTCGACCAGCAGTTCTACGCGGTGAGCGGCTTCAACCCGGCGACCTGCTCGTGGGTGATGGCGATGGTCGACGCGACCGACCCCGACAACCTGCGCGTGATTCCCTACGACGTCACCGACGTCCTCACCGGCACGCTGCTCGATGGCGACACGCTCTACGCGATGACGCGCACCGGCATCCTGACCTACGATTACGCGATCCTCACCGGTCCCGCGATCACCGCGCGCGTGGCGATGGCGAAGGGCACCGGCGTGACGGTGACGCCGGGCTCGTTCAGCCTCGCACCGACGTCGGTGGACACGACCGACCCCGATTTCGACACCTACACCTGGGTCCAGCCGTCCGCGAGCGTCATCACCTGGGGCGCGCAGGTCGCGGACATGGCGCCCGGCGAGACGCGCGAGGTGGCCGTTGCCGGCGACGTGGAGTTCACGCTGCCGTCGATCGGCCACGGCGTGCTGCCGCTCGGCGGCGCCTCGGTCGTGTCGGACCAGGCGATGTCGATCGCGCCGGTCGCGCAGACCGCGGGACTCGGTCGTCCGGCGAGCTACACAATCACGATCGACAACCCGTCCGCCGCGCCGATCACCTACACCCTGGATGTCGCCGGCGTCGATCCGTCGTGGATCGTCCATCTCGACACGCCCATCGTCGTGCCGGCGGGCGGAAGCGCCACGTCGATGCTCGTCCTGCAATCGAGTCTCGGAGACGTCGGCGTATCCCATCCGTTCGTCGTGACGGCGACCGCCGCCGGCTTCGCGAAGTCGGCACGCCCCCGACTCGACCTCAACGGCTTCGACCGCCCGATCGGTCCCGACACGACCTCGGCGGTGCTGGGAACCACCGTCGTGCCGGCGCCCAATCCGGCAGCCTCGGGCCGGGGGGGCACGGCGCGCGTGACGTTCGCCACGACCAACATCGGCACCGCGGATGCGACCTACCACTACGCGCCCGCGGTCGTGCCGCCTGGTTGGTCGGTCACCTTCGAGACCAGCGACGCCGTCACGCACCCCGACAGCCGGTTCGATGCGATGGCGCGCATCACCGTCCCGCCGACCGCGGCTCCCGGCTCCTACGATGTCGAGGTCGACCTCTGGAATTCGTTCTGGTACCAGGGGCGATTCGCGGTCAGCGTCGACGTGAGCGCCGCCGGCGTGCAGCTCGCGATCGCGCCGGGATCTGGTACGCCGGCGACGACCTTCGACGTGGCGGTCACGAACAGCGGCACAAGCAGCGACACCTTCGACCTCACGGCTGCCGGACCACTCGGGCCGGTGGTCGCCTTCGACGTTGCTGCGGTGACGCTCGCGGCGGGCGCCTCGCAGACCGTGCACGCCTCGCTCGATGCGACCGCGTGGCTGCCCGCCGGCACATCGAGCTTCGAGGTCATCGCGCAGTCGCAGGCCGATGCCAACGCCCGCGCGCGCGCCACGGCGACCGTTGCGCTCGCCGCCGTGCGCGGCGCCGATCTCACCGTCGATCCGCCGAGCGTGAACGTGGGCACGACACCGGCCACGCGCGATTTCGCACTCAGGCTCCTCAACGCGGGGAACGTCGAGGACAGCTATCGTCTCGCGATCGCTTCGACGACCGGCGACGTCAGCGCGTCGCTCACCGCAGCGAACGGCGCACAGGTCGCGTCGATCGCATCGGCGAGCCTTCCTGGCGCTGCGCTCGCCCAGTTCACGTTGAGGGCGACGCTCGCGAGCGGACTCTCCGGCAGCGTCACGGTCGAGGCGCGCTCCAACATCGACGACGCGGTCGTCGACAGCGTCACCGTCACGCTGTCGGCTTCCGGCGCGGCCGTGCTCGCTGCGGCGCCTCCGACGCTCGCGTTCGGTTCGCAGATCGTCGGCACGAGCAGCGCCGCGAAATCGGCGACGATCACCAACTCGGGAAGCGCTCCGCTCACGATCGGAGCACTCGCGATTGCGGGCGCCGCGGCGTCCGACTTCGCGCAGCAGTCGAATCCGGGCGCGTGCGCGCTGGGTGGCGTGCTCGCCGCCGGCGGCGGAAGCTGCACGCTGGAGTTCGTGTTCACGCCGGGCGCCGTCGGCGCGCGCAGCGCAAGTGTCACCGTGGGCGATGGGGCCTCGAACAGCGTGGCGGTCGCGCTGGAGGGCAGCGGGACCGCGGGGGACACCTGTTACACGGGCAGCGTTCCTGGGGGCAGCGCGACCGCGTGCTTCACCGGCGGTGGCGCAGCGTGCCGCTTCGAGCGCGCTGCGTTCATCGCGCTCGAGGGCGGACCGGGCTCGCCGCCCGCGGGCTCGGCCCCCGACGGCTTCACGTTCCCGTACGGCCTGTTCGATTTCGCTACGACCGGTTGCGCGGGCGGAGGCACGCTCGACTTCAGCATCGTGTATCCGGCGCCGCTGCCCGCGCGCAGCGTCTACTACAAGTACGACTCGCCCGGCGGCGGCGCGCCGCCGGTTTGGCACACGATCGCGGCAACCATCGACGGCCGCACCGTGCGTTTCAGCCTGCCCGCGGGCAATGTCGTCGACCCGGGCGGTCCTGCGTACGCGGATGCCGTCGCGCCGCCCGCGGCGCCCGCCGCGCCGATACCGACGCTCGGCGGCCGCGCGCTCGCGCTGTTGGTGCTGCTGCTTGGCCTGCTGGCGTCGTGTACGTTCGCGGTGCGGCAGGGAGAGCGCGGTTCGCACCGCTCATCGCAAGCATTCAACGCATCGGGCTGAAGCCCAGGCTGTCGGGCTGAAGCCCGACCCACGGGGCGTTGCGCTTGTCGGGCTGAAGCCCGACCCACAGCGGAGGAGTTGTGGGTCGGCCTTCAGGCCGACGCACTTCATCCGTATCGGCACAGACCCCGTCGGGCTGAAGCCCGACCCACGGGCGCAGAGCGGCATCCTGTCGGGCTGAAGCCCGACCCACAAACTCTCCCCGTGGGTCGGCCTTCAGGCCGACACCCTGCCTTCGAGCCGACTCAGAAACACCACGTTTGCAGCCGCGACTGGCCAGCGACCAGCACCTCGAGTTGTGCCCTTGCGCCGCCCGGGGTGTCCGGCCTGCAACCCGGTTCGCTGACCACGTACTCGACCCTGCCGCTGTGAAAGCGCCAGAGGCGATGCGCGCACGACCCGGTGCCCTCGACCTCGGTCGTGCCTTCGAGTTCGACCGCGGGCCGCTCGGGCAGGGCATGCGGCTTGTTCCAGGATCGGTAGCGCGGAGACGCGCCTGCGCCGTCGATGACGATGTGGAACTTGTCGGTGCCGCAGGCGAGCAGCGGCTTCGCGTCGGCCGCCGACACGCTCTGCGCGGACGAGTCGCCGGGAACGTTGACGGCGGTGACGCGAAACTGAGGGCCGTGGCCCGCGTCGATCCTGTTCACCCAGACCGCGCCGTCGCCGTACATCACGCCGTCGGCATTGCAGAACAGTGCATCCACCTTCTGCCCGGCGACGGAGGCGCGCACCGTGGGACCGAACGCCTGATCGAAGCGCGAGGACAGCGCCGCTGCGCTCTCGAGCGACGCGTGCTTGCCATCGGCGTGGTTCAGCCGCAGCGGGAACTGCACGAGCGGCGCGAGCGCCGACGCGTCCCGTCGCTCGATCGCGGCGCGCAACGCTGCGTCGAAGCCCAGGAACTCGGCCTTGTCCTTCACGCCGAGGACGGCCAGGTCGCAGCTCTCGCCCAGCCGCGTGTCGGCGCGCGCATCGGTCGCGCCCACGGCTGCGAGCAGCAGCATGGCCAGGAACGACGTCGAGCGCAGGAAGTGCGTCAATCGCGTAGCGGAACCGTCACGCGCGGCAGTACGCGACGCCTTCGACGGGGCTCCGGATCGCTGCCGAACTACAGCCGGCTTCCCCATTCGGCGCCCTCGAACCAGTACGCGCTGCGCGCGGCGAGCCATCCCGACGTGCGCTCGAAGGTGATCCACGCATTGAGGACGCGCAGCAGGCTGGTGTCGTCGACGCGCAAGGCAAGCCCATGCGCGGTGCGGGCGAGCGGGTCGCCGCGCAGGACGCGCAACTGTCCGGGATACGTGCGCTCCAGCGCCAGCGGCAACGGCGCTTCCGCCACGTAGGCGGTGATCTTGCCTTCGCGCAGGTCGGCAATGGCCGCGGTCTCGTCCTCGAACGCCACGAACTGCGCCGCCGGCAGGCCGCTCCGCGCGAACTCGGCGGTGAGCGTGCCGGCGAGCGCGCCGACCCTCGCCTGCGGAAGCCTGGCCAACTCGGGGAGTTCCCCGCTCGGGAAGCTGCCGCGATTGACGACCACGTCGACGTCGAACTCGCCGATCGGATCGCTGAACTGGACGAGGCGCGCCCGCTGTGGCGTGATCGACAGGCCGGAGATCACGACGTCGTAGTCGTTGCTGCGCAGTCCGGTGAGGAGGTTCGCCCAGGAGGTCTCGACCAGTTGCAGCTTCCACCCCATCGCCTTCGCGAATCGCTCCGCGACCTCGATCGAGTAGCCCATCAGCTTGCCGTCCCGGTCGTGCATCACCCAGGGCGCGTTGATCGCCACGCCCACGCGCAGCACGCCGTCGCGCTCGATCCTCACGAGCGCCGGCGTTCCGGTGAGCGAGGCGCGCTTCGCGGCGCGAGGCGCGTCCTTCGCGGGCGAGGCCGCGGCACTCTTCGTCGGGGCGGGCGACTGCGCGTACGCGGGGGAGAATCCCAGGCTCAAGCCAAGCGACAGAAGCAGTCCGATCACGTATTTCGACATGGCCAGATCCCCTCAATTGCGGCGCAGCGTGAATCCGCTGCGGCCCTCTCCGAGCAACTGGATGCCGTTCCGCGTCTGCACCAGGCCGTATCCGCGGTTGCCGATCCACGCTTCATTGCCGCGCACCTGGCCGTAGAACTCCCGGCTGCCCTGGATGCCGTTGATCTGGCCGTTGCGGTCGATCGCGAGTTCGATCGGGATGCCGGTCTCGAAATCCTCTCCGGCGAAGCGGCCGACCGCCCAGCCGGGCACGTTCGAATCGTAGTTGCCCGGGTTGTAATTGCCCGGGTTGTAGTTGCCCGAGTCGTAGCCCCCCGAGTGGTGCCGCGACTGCGAGTTGGCGATCGCGGCGATGATCAGTGCGCCGGCCACCGCCGCGGCGGCATCGCGGGAGTCGCTGCTTCCGTGGTCGCGCCCGTAGCGAAAGGTCGCCGCGCAGCCGTTGTCCACCCAGATGCCGCGCGCGTCGTAGCCCCAGGTTCGCCCCTGCATGCAAGGCGCCTTCGAGGACTGCTGGATCAGCTGGACGCTGTTCCCGGTGTCGGCCGAGCAATACTGGTAGCGGAACCCGGAGCTGCGGCAATCCAGCTCACCGGCCGCGTGGGCTTGCGCGGCGCCGATCAGCGCTGCAGCCGCCCAGACGATCATCCAAAATCCGCGCATCGCCGTCTCTCCTCGATCGGTAACGCCTCCGTCGTCGACGGACCGGCGCAAAAAAGATCCGCCCTCCGGTGGCCTCCTGTCAACGGAGCCCCGTGTCGCGGCGCACCGGGAGCACCGTCGTACACGTCGTCGTACGGCACGTTCGAGTGTGCTCAACCGGAGATCGCGCCGAAATCCCCGGGGGGCGCTACTACCCGGGGTGCACGACGTTCGGGCCCGGAATCAGGCGCGAAAGGAAGATGGTGGCCAAGGGCGGAATTGAACCACCGACACAAGGATTTTCAGTCCTCTGCTCTACCAACTGAGCTACTTGGCCGAACGGTGGATTATATCAGCCCCGCGCCACCGCCGCCTCGGCCGGCCGGACAGACCGGCCGAGGGGGAAGCGAGAGCGAAAGACGCGTCGGTCTCACACGCGCCGGCGCAGCCACGCGCCGCCGCCGAGCGCCATCGCCAGCATCAGGGCGAGCAGCGCGGGCAGCGACAGCGTGGGAATCGCCGCGGGTCCCAGATCCCTCGCGATCGTCACGGTCGAGGTCCCGGTGTCGTTCGTGGGTTCCGGATCGACCGTACCGGGCGGCGGTATAACGGTCGCCGAGTTCGTCGCGTCCCCGAGCGTGGTGCGCGACGCGCTCACCGTGATCGTTACCGATCCGCCGGGGGGCAGCGTCGTCACGACACCCGAAACGCTCGTCGCATCGAAGCTGACCGTGCCGCACACCGCGCCGCCGGTCGGCGAACCGCAGGTCGCCGAAGCCACCGTGGTGCCGGCAGGCAGCGTGTCGAGGAACGTCGCACCGTCGGCGGCGCTCGGACCCGCATTGGCGATCACGAGCCTCCACTCGAACCTCGCACCGGCCGCGGCGTTCGCGGGTCCCGTCTTCACGAGCGAGAGATCCGCCGTCGGCGTACCGACCGGCGTCGTCGACGATCCCGTGTTGTTGGGTGTCACCGGATCGACCTCGTTGACGGTCGCGACCGTGGCCGAGTTGACGAGCGGATTCGCGCCCGTGTAGGGGGTCGAGACCCGCGCGACGATCTCGACCTGGGTCGAAGCGCCCGAGGCGATCGTGCCCAGCGTGCAGGTCACGACGCCGGCGGCGTTCGCGCAGCCCGACGACGCGCTCTCGAAGGTCACGCCCGCGGGCAGCGTGTCGGTCAGCGTCGCGCCGGTGCTCGGGTTCGGGCCGTTGTTCGTGACGGTGATCGTCCACGTGATCGTGTTGCCGGGCGTCACGCTCCCGGGGGCCGCCTTGACGACCGCCAGGTCGGCGGTGCGCCGCGACGTCGTCGCGTGGGTCGTCGAGTTGTTGGTGAGCTGCACCTCGGGCTCGGCGGCCGTGACGCTGGCGTCGTTGAACGTCGTTCCCGACACGCCCGACGCGATCGACTCGGCGCGCATCGCGTAGGTCACGATCGCCTGCTGCTGGTTCGCGAGCGCCGGGAACGTGCAGGTGAGCGTGCCCGACGTGGCGCCGATCAGCGGCTGGACGCAGCTGCCGTCCGCCGGGGTCACGGTCAGCGACCCTTGGTAGCTGAACGTCGCGGTCGGCGAGCCGCTCGGGAACGTGTCGACCATCACGACGTTCGTCGCGTACGACGGCCCGCCGTTGGTGACGGTGATCGTGTAGACGGTGTTCTCGCCCAGCGCGACCGGGTCGACGCTGTCGACCTTGTCGATCAGGATGTCGACGAGCGCGGGCGTGACCGGCGTGCTCGTGCCCGCGCTGTTGTTCGTGTCGTCGGACTCCTTGGTGGCGGTCGTCAGCGCGACCGAGTTGACGACGTTGCTGCCCGCTGCGGAGGTCAGCGGCCGCACGTAGTAGCTCGCGGTCTGCTGCGTGGGCGGCGACGTCGCCGCGATCGAGGGCCAGGTGCAGACCACCTGTCCGCCCACCGCGTTCACGGCGGGCGTCGTGCAGGTGCCGCCGCCGGTGACGGTCCCGAGCGAAATGAAGGCGGCGTTCGTCGGCATCGTGTCGGTGGCGACGACGTTCTGCGCGGTCGACGGACCGTTGTTGCGGGCCGTGACGACGAACAGCAGCGGTGCGCCGGCCTGGACAGGACTCGGCGTCGCGGTCTTCAGCGCCGCGACATCGGCCACCGCCGTCACGGTGCTCGTCACGCTGCCCGTGTTGTTGGCCCGGTTCGGGTCGCCGACGTCGAGCGAGGTGATCGTCGCGGTGTTGGTGCGGGGGCCGGTCGTGGCCCGGCTCGGACGCACGACGACGGTGATCGACGCCGTGCCGTTGGCGGCGAGCGTACCGAGGTTGCAGTTCAGGTTGACCGTCGCTCCGTTGGTGACACCGGACGGCGTGCAGGTGCCCTGGGAGGGCGTCGCCGACCGGAACCCGCCGGTCGCGATCAGGCTCGTGAGCGAATCGGTCACGACGACGTTGGTCGACGGATCGGGGCCGTCGTTGACGACATTGATCGTGTAGGTGAGGTCCTGCCCGGCGTCGACCGTGGTCGGCGCCGCGACCTTCGAATCGACCCGGAGGTCCGCCGACGTGGCCGAAGACACGACGGTGACGCCGCTGCAGTTGTTGCCCGGGGTCTCGTCGGTCGGCCCGGCGCCCGCGAGCGCGGCGCAGGCGTTGTTCACCGCCTGCCCCGTGCCGGTGAGGCGCGCGGGCACCGTGATGGCGGGCGCGTTCGTGTTCGCCGCAAGCGGT
>DAOMBL010000102.1:0-9258 GCA_035427325.1 Casimicrobiaceae bacterium | reverse complement strand
AGCCCATCGCGAGGAACAATCCGGCCGAGCGCTGGTTGTTGGCGGCCGGATGGCGCAGCATCAGGCGGCGCAGCGCGCGCGCCTCCCGGATCAGGTCGCGGTGCGCGACGATGTAGCCCATGCGGATGCCCGGCGCGAGCGTCTTCGACAGGCTGCCGAGGTAGACGACGCGACCCGTGCGGTCGAGGCTCTTCAGTGCCGGCTGCGCGCGCCCTTCCAGCCCGATCTCGGTTTCGTAGTCGTCCTCGATCAGCACGCGGTCGCGCGCCTCCGCCCAAGCGAGCAGCGCCTCGCGGCGCGCGAGCGGCATCGTGACGTTGGTCGGGCACTGGTGCGACGGCGTCAGCACGACGTATTCGCAGGCGTCGAGCGCCGGGGAGAGCGCGAGACCCGAGGCGTCGAGCGGCAGCGCGACGACCGTCGGCGTGCGCGAGGCCAGGATGTTGCGCGCGTCCGGATAGCCAGGGTCCTCGACGCCGACCGTCGTCGCCGGACCGACGAGCAGCGTCGCAAGCATGAACAGCGCGTGCTGTGCACCGACGGTCACGAGGATCTCGTCGGCGCTCACGAACACGCCGCGCCGGGCGAGCAGTCGCGTCTGGATCTGCTCGATCAGCAGCGGATCGTCGCCGTCGATCAGGTCGCCCGCCCATCCGCGCGCCTCCGAACCCGACAGCGCCTGGACGCTGCACTCGCGCCAGCCCGGGATCGGCAGCATCGCGGGATCGATCTGGCCGTAGAGAAACGGATACGGGTAGCGCTGCCAGTTACGCGTCTTGGCGATGTTCCGCGGCGTCGCGTGCAACACCTTGAACCGCCCTGCCCACGAGACATGGAGCGAGCCCGCCGGCGCCGGCGTGGCCGTCACGGGAACACGCGCGGCGACGATCTCCGGGTTGACGAAGTGGCCGCTGCGGTTGCGCGTCACGAGGTAGCCCTCGTCGACGAGCAGTTCGTAGGCGATCGCCACGGTATTGCGCGCAACCCCCAGTTGCTGCGACAGCTCGCGCGTCGAGGGCAGCGCCAGGCCCGCCGGCAGCCGGCCGTCGAGGATCGCGCCGGTCAGCATTTCCCGGATCTGCGCCTGCAGGCTCATCCGGCCCTCGAACGCGAGGGGGAGGAGCGCTCTCCACATCGGCGGGTCCTGGCGCTGGGTCATCGCATACCTGACAGCCGGATCAGGGTCGCCGGTGGCGCTGGCACCAAAGGAAGCCTCCAACTGGCCCCATCGAACCTCCTTCACGACTCCGGCGGGAGCGTACCATCCCGAAGCTACCCGCCGCGCGCCGCCGCGCGGCACGCCACAGGAGGAGACTCATGGGTCACGCCGAATTCACGCTCTCCGACCAGGTCGGGACGCGCAAGCTCTCGCTCGACGAATACTGGATGCCGTTCACGCCCAATCGCGCCTTCAAGGCCGATCCGAAGGTGATCGTCCGGGGCGAAGGCATGTACTACTGGTCCGACCGCGGCGACAAGCTGATCGACGCGTCGTCGGGCCTGTTCTGCTGCGCCGCCGGCCACGGCCGCAGGGAGATCGCCGAGGCGGTGGGACGGCAACTGGCCGAACTCGACTTCATTGCGCCGTTCATGCGAGGACACCCGAAGCAGTTCGAACTCGCCTCGCGCGTCGCCGAACTCACGCCCGGCGACCTCAACCGCGTCTTCTTCGCCAACTCCGGGTCGGAAGCGGTCGACAGCGCGATGAAGATCGCGCTCGCCTACCACCAGGCGCGCGGCCAGGGCGGCCGGACGATGTTCGTGTCGCGCGAGCGCGCCTACCACGGCGTCAACTTCGGCGGCGTCGCGCTGTCCGGGCTCGTCAACAACCGCCGCAAGTTCGGCCCCGGGCTGCCGTCCGCCACGCACATGCGGCACACGCACATCAAGGAGAATTTCTTCGTGCCGGGCGAAGGCGCGCACGGAGCCGAACTCGCCGACGACCTGCAGCGGATCGTCGATCTCTTCGGCGCGGAGAACGTCGCCGCCTGCTTCGTCGAGCCCATCGGCGGGTCGGCCGGCGCGCTCGTGCCTCCGAAGGGGTACCTGAAGCGCCTGCGCGAGATCTGCGACCGGCACGGGATCCTGCTCGTGTTCGACGAGGTGATCACCGGCTACGGCCGCACCGGCCAGGCGTTCGCCGCGCAGAGCTTCGGCGTGACGCCGGACATGATCACGATGGCGAAGGCGATCACCAACGGCGCCCAGCCGATGGGCGCGGTCGCGGTGTCCGAGCGGATCCACGACACGGTGATGGCCGCTGCGCCGGAAGGCGCGATCGAGTTCTTCCACGGCTACACCTACTCGGGCCACCCGGCGGCGTGCGCAGCGGGCCTCGCGACGCTCGACATCTACCGGCGCGACGGACTCTTCG
The DNA here is from genome assembly GCA_035427325.1 of Casimicrobiaceae bacterium. Lineage (GTDB taxonomy): Bacteria > Pseudomonadota > Gammaproteobacteria > Burkholderiales > Casimicrobiaceae > VBCG01. Next base: position 6,884 of record DAOMBL010000102.1, on the reverse strand, counting down.
AGCGCGGCCGCGCGCTCTCGCCCTACTTCCTCGATGCGCTGTTCTCGCTCAAGGACCTGCCGGTGGTGACCGACATCCGCGGCTATGGCATGCTCGGCGCGATCGACGTGGCCTCGGACGGATCGCCGGGCCGGCGTGGCTACGTGCTGCAGAAGAAGCTCTTCGAGAACGGACTGCACCTCAAGACGACCGGCGACGTCGCCATCATCGCGCCAGCGCTCATCGCCGAGAAGTCGCACGTGGACACCATCGTCGACATCCTGCGCCGCACGCTCGCGGCCCTCTGACCCCGCCTGCCACCACCACCACGGAGAGTCCGTCATGAAACGCTGGATCATCGGTTTGGCCGTTGCCGCGGTCGCGGCTGCGCCGGCCTTCGCGCAGAAGGAAGTCACGATCGCCTACCAGGACATGGTCGTGCCCTACCGCATCGCGCAGGAGGCGAAGGAACTCGAGAAGGCGACCGGCTACAAGATCAACTGGAAGCAGTTCGGCGGCGGCGGCGAGGTCATCAAGGCGATGGCGTCGGGCGCGGTGCAGGTCGGCGAGATCGGATCGGCGGGCATCGCGGCGTCCGTCTCGCGCGGCGAACCGCTCGAACTGTTCTGGATCCTCGACGACATCGGCAGCGCCGAGGCCCTGGTCGCCCGGAACGGGTCCGGCATCAACGGCATCAAGGACCTGAAGGGCAAGAAGATCGCGATGCCCTACAACTCGACGACGCACTTCCACACGATCGTCGCGCTGCAGCAGGCCGGCGTGAATCCGGCCGACGTGCAGATCCTCAACATGCGGCCGCCGGAGGTGCGCGCGGCATGGCAGCGCGGGGACATCGACGCGACGTTCATCTGGAATCCGGTGCTGTCGGAGGTCAAGAAGAACGGCAAGGTCATCCTGACCTCCGGCAAGATCTCGGCCGACACCGGCAAGGCCACGTTCGACGGCTTCGTCGTCAACAAGGACTGGGCGAAGCAGCACCAGGACTTCCTCGTCAAGTTCGTGAAGGTCCTCGCCGCCTCGGACGACCGCTACCGCAAGAACAAGGCGAAGTGGACGGCGGGCTCCGACGAGGTGAAGGCCGTGGCCAAGTGGTCGGGCGAGAAGCCCGAGAACGTGCCGGAGGGAATCGCGCTCTACGAGTTCCCGACCGCGCAGGACCAGGCGGCGAAATGGCTGGGCGGCGGCAAGAACAGCATCGCCGCCAAGGCGCTCGCGGCGACCGCCGAGTTCCAGTTGTCGCAGAAGCAGATCGAGAAGACGCTCCCCGACTATTCGGTCGCGGTCAACCCCTCGTACGTGCAGGGCGCCCTGAAGTAGCGGCATACTGCGCGGACGTACCTGGACAGCGTCCGATCACGCCCCGCGGCCGGCCGTCGCTCCCCGACGGTCGGCGCGGCGGTGGCCCGCGTCCGAGCCGCGACACTCCTGCCGGTTGGCGATATGCTGTGCGCCGGCCCCGGCCGGCGCGGTCGTCGTCGCCCCCTCGCCGACTATCGATGAGCAAGCTCGAGATCCGCCACCTCTCCGTCCACTACGCCGGCCGCGGCGGGCAGGCGACGCACGCGCTCGCGGACGTCAACCTGAACCTCGATCCGGGCGATTTCGTCGTCGCGCTGGGCGCGTCGGGCTGCGGCAAGACGACGCTGCTGTCCTGCATCGCGGGCTTCATGGAGTATTCGTCGGGCGACATCCTGCTCGACGGGGCGCCGGTCCGGGGGCCGGGCGCGGACCGCGGCGTGGTGTTCCAGAAGCACGCGCTCATGCCGTGGCTCGACGTCGCGAACAACGTCGAGTTCGGCCTGCGCATGCGCGGCGTGCCGCGGGCCGAGCGGCGGCGGATCGCGCTGGAGAAGCTGAAACTCGTCGGCCTCGAGAAGTTCGCCGCCTATCCGATCTACCAGATCTCCGGCGGCATGCAGCAGCGCGTCGGCCTCGCGCGCGCGCTCGCGAGCGACCCCGAGGTCATGCTGATGGACGAGCCGCTGGGCGCGCTCGACGCCCTCACCCGCGAGCAGATCCAGGAACTGATCCTCGACCTGTGGTGGAAGACGCGCAAGATGTTCTTCTTCATCACGCACAGCGTCGAGGAAGCGCTGTTCCTCGCGACCGAACTCATCGTGATGACGCCCTCGCCGGGTCGCATCGCCCACCGCTACAAGCTCGACTTCGGCCGGCGCTTCGTCGAGTGTCGCGACGCGCGCAAGGTCAAGTCCGATCCCGAATTCATCCGGCTGCGCGAGGACGTGCTGCACCTGATCCACGCGGCCTCGCCCACGCAGGCGGCGGCTGCATGAGCACCCCGGGGCAAAAAGCAGGGTCAGGAAAAGCAGGGTCAGACTCGACTTTTCCACCGATCGGCGGAGTCGAACCCGCTTCGACAAAAGTCGAGTCTGACCCTGCTTTTCCAAAAGTCGAGTCTGACCCTGCTTTTCCTGACCCTGCTTTTCGGGCGAAGACCGTCGCCGGCCACAGCATCCCGGGCCAGGGATCGAGCACGGCGATCTCGATCGTCACCGTCCTCGCGCTCCTGGTGCTCTGGTGGGTCGCCACCCACTTCGGCTGGATCCGCGACCTGTTCCTGCCGACGCCGGAGAAGATCATCAAGAGCTTCGGCGACGCGTGGCGCGGCGACATCCAGGGCGGCAAGCCGCTGCCCGAGCACTTCTGGGCGAGCCTCTGGCGCGTGTTCGCGGCGTTCGTGCTCGCGATCGTCACGGCGATCCCCGCAGGCATCGCGATGGGCGTGTCGCGCATCGCGCGCGGGGTCCTCGATCCGCCGATCGAGTTCTACCGGCCGCTTCCCCCGCTCGCCTACCTGCCGCTCATCGTCATCTGGTTCGGCATCGACGAGCTGGCGAAGATCGTGCTGATCTACCTCGCCTGCTTCGCCCCGCTCGCGATGTCGGCGCGCGCCGGCGTGAAGAGCGTGATGATCGAGCAGATCAACGCCGCCTACTCGATGGGTGCGTCGCGCTGGCAGGTGATCTGGCACGTGATCATCCCCGGCGCGATGCCCGAGATCTTCACCGGCATGCGGATCGCCATCGGCTTCGGCTGGACGACGCTCGTCGCCGCGGAGATGGTCGCCGCGACCGAGGGCCTCGGCCAGATGGTGCTGAACGCCTCGAACTTCCTGCGCACCGACGTCGTGATCATGGGCATCGTCGTGATCGGCGTCGTCGCCTACCTGTTCGACCTCCTGATGCGCTACGTCGAGCGGCTCGTCGTCCCCTGGAAAGGCAGGGCCTGACCGTCCGCCCCGGCTCGCGAAGGCACGTCCGGGCAGCGGTCCCACAACCCCGATCGGGCGTTGCCGCGTTGCAACAGGCGTCGCCTGGTGCGGTCGCGATGCCGATCGACCGGCAGCTTGCGCCTTCCGTCGGCACCCGTTGACGCCGAATCGCCGGATTGCGACGCTGGCGACCGATGCCAGCCCGGGCCCAACTGCAGAAGCTCGTCGAACGCGTGCGCTTGCTGCCACCGCTGCCCGCGGCGTTCGCCTATCCCTGCGACCCGGAGACCCTGGAACTCGCGCTCGCGGGCGCGTTCGCCGGCTACCTCGCGCCCGTGCTCGTCGGGCCCCAGGCGCGCATCCGCGACGCCGCGCTCGCGGCAGGCGTCGACCTTTCGCGGCTTCAGGTGATCGACACGGCGGACGACCCCTCCGCCGCCGCCGAACGCGCGGTCGCGCTCGCGCGCGAGGGCGCCGCCGACGCGATCGTCAAGGGCACGATGGCCGACGGCGTTCTGCTCGCGAAGGTCGCCGCGCCCGAAGGCGGGCTGCGCACCGCGCAGCGGCTCTCGCACGCGACGCTCGTCGACGTACCCGGTCGCACCGACCCGATCATCGTCTCCGACGACCGCCTGAACGTCGCGCCGCCGCTCGCCGCCAAGCGAGACATCCTCGTCAACAGCGTCGCGCTCGCCGGTGCGATCGGGGTCAGCCGCCCCGCCGTCGCGCTGGTCGCGGCCGTCGATGCCCCCTCAGCGGCGTTCACATCGACCGTCGACGCGGCAGCGCTGAAGGCGATGGCCGCGAACGGCGCCTTCCCGGGTGCCCATGTCGAAGGTCCGGTGACACCCGACGCCGCGCTCTCGCCAACGTCCGGCGCGACGGTCCTCGTTGCGCCCGCGATGGAATCCGCGGTGATGATCGTCCGAACGCTCACAGGCGCGACCGGCGCCCTCGCGGCCGGTGTCGCGCTCGGTGCGCGCGTCCCGGTGATCATCGCATCGCGCGGCGAGACAATGGAGAGCCGGATCGCCTCCTGCGTGCTCGCGTCGCTCGCGGCGCGCGCGGTGCCCCACCGGCGCGAGGGTACGCGGACCGCGCCAGCAACACGCCCCGACGCTCCTCCGACACGCGCCGCGGCTTAGCGAATCCGCTTCCCGATCAGAGGCCGTCGCTCAGCGCGATCCCGGCACCGATCGTCGTCTGCCGCCAGTTGTAATCGATCAGGCTCTCGCCGTAGCCGGTGAACACCTGGACGTAACCACGGAACGGACCCAGGATCGGTGGCGAGTACCAGCCGGCCTGGAAAGCGCCCTTGCCGGTCTTGAAGCTGCCCCGGTACGCCGCCGAGAACGTGTTGTCCCTCCACCGATAGAGGGCCCCGATCTGCCCGTGGCCCAGGTAGTCGGTGATGTCGGGGTTGTCGTCGTCGTCGTCGTCCTCGGGGATCCGGTACCAGAACCGCGCCGAAATCACGAGATTCTCGCGCTCGACCGCGCCCTCGACGAACAGGCGGTTCCAGCTGCGCGAAAGCGCGTCGGTGCGCCCGTTCGACTGGTGGTTGAAACCGCCGGAGACGAGGTTCCACTTGAAGCCGCCCCCGAGGTCGATCCCCGGCCGCCAGGTCGCGAAGAGTTCCGGCTCGTAGTTCGTCTCGCGGAACGGCCGCGAGATCTCGTCGTTGTAGACCTGCCACTGGTTCTGCTGCGTGTACGCGGCCCAGACCCCCCAGCGGTTGTCCTCGCTCGCCCACACGCGCGCCTTGAACGATATCTGGAACTTCGCCTCGGTGTTGTCGAGTTCGGCCGGCTCGCCCGCGGCTTCGAACAGCGGGACGTACGGACCGATGTTGACGCTGTCGGTGTAGCGCGCGACCAGCAGGTAGTTCGAGCGGTAGAAGCGGATCGCGTACCTGGGCGCGTCGGGCGCCTGCGCCCACGAAGCGTCGATCAGCGAAACCTGCGCGCGCGGCGCTTCGGCCGCCACCGTGCGCGACATCGCATCCGGGTGCGCGGCGCCCGGCGGGGCGGCCGGCGCCTCCGTCGCCGGGGGGGTGCGTCCGCTCACGGCATCGTAGCAGGCGAGCCGTTCCGCATCCGCCGCGATCACCCGGCAATCGGCGAGCGTGCGCGGCTGGGCATGCACGGCGTACGTGACCGAAGCGGCAACGATCGCGCCTGCCGCGGCGAACCATCGGCACCGGAAGGTGGACATGCGAGACCGCTCCTGAACTGGCCGCGAACCCTTTCGCGGCGGACTCGAAGAGTTTGCCACACGCGCCGCTTCCGCCGCACGTTGCAAATTCCCCCAATGCGGTTCCGACCCGTCCTGCGCACAGGCCAGGAAACAACGGGGCAACCGCACACACATCGGTCCGCATCGCATCGAACGGTCGCCCGGTGCACACGCCAATGCAATCTCTGGCATAGCGTGCGCCTCCATCGTTGACCTGCGTCGAACGGAGGACGAAGATAGCGCGCTGGGCCTTCGCAACACGAAGCAGGGCCACGCCGCACGATCGCCGCGCACATTCGCCAGGCTGCCTGGCGCCTATCAGCGTTCGCGATCGTAACGAGGCCCCTTTCGCGGCGCGTCTGCTTGATGCCGCGACGATGCGCGCCCACGCTCTCCGCCGCGTTCGTACGCGAACGGCGACTTGTACATCGGACTCGACCCGGAGACCACGATGCGCGGTTCCGATCGCGGACAAAGCAGGAGGAGCAGTCGATGACTTCAGCCGATTCGAGGTTCCCGCGAACCCCATGGTTCGCGATGGTGGCCAGTGGCATGGCGGGTGCCGGCCTTTTCGCGCTGCGGTCGCAGTTCCGCACCAATCCCGGCCGGATCGCCGCAGTCGTCGCCTGGACCTGCAACGTCTCGGGTGGGTGCGTACGCGCGCATGATGCCCGCCTCTGACACCGGAGCACTCCGGCGCGCCCTCACGGGCCTCGCGGCGCTCGTCTTCCTGCCCGCGCTCGTGCTGGCGCACGCGTGGGCGAGCCTCGCCATCTGGTTCTCGCCGCTGCCCGAGCAGGCGTGGATCCGCGGAGCGACGGCGATCTTCTTCGCGATCGGCGGCGCCTGGGCGTTGTTCCTCTCGCGCGGCGTGCGGGCTCGGATCGCCTACGTCGTCGCGTTCGTCGCGATCGCCTATGCGTGGTCGTTGATCCAGCCTTCGGATCGCCGCGACTGGCGCGACGAGGTGGCCGTGATGCCGCGAGCGACCATCGACGGCGATGTCGTGACGCTCACCGGCGTGCGCAACTTCGACTTCCGCACGCGCAGCGACTTCACGCCACGCCACGAGACCCGACAGGTGCGCCTGTCGCACCTCACCGGTCTCGACTTCTACATCTCGTTCTGGATGAACGGCCCGATCTGCCACACGTTCGTGAGCTTCACGTTCGACGACGCTCCGCCTCTCGCGATCTCGATCGAGACGCGACCGGAGATGGGCGAGGGCTACTCGCCGATCGCGTCGATGTTCAAGCAGTACGAGCTGATCTACGTGGTCGGCGAGGAGCGCGACCTCGTGCGCCTGCGCACCAACCACCGCTACGAGGACGTCTTCCTCTACCCCATCGCGGTATCGCCCGACCGCGCGCGCGCCCTGTTCCTCGAGTACCTGCGCCGCATCAACGAGCTCGCGGAC
>DAOMBL010000101.1:0-9278 GCA_035427325.1 Casimicrobiaceae bacterium | reverse complement strand
CGGCGGCAGCGCGAGGGCCACGCGCACGTCCGCCCCGGCCGCGCGCCCGAGGTCGCGCGCGATCGCCGCCGCGACCTGCTCGCGGGACTCGAAGCGCTCGTCGTGCAGCGAGGCGAGGAAGAGCTTCACCGACTTCGACTCGACGATGCGCGGCGAACCGGCGGGGAACTCGAAACGCGCCACCGCCGCCTGCGGGCGGCCGTGGGCGTCGAGCCAGGCGAGTTCCCACGCGGTCCAGGCGTCGTGGCCGCCGAACGGCAGGGGCGGCGCGAGGCCGATCGCCGCACGCGCGTCGGCGCGCTCGACCGGGAACAGGAGGCCCGGGTCGTACCGCCCGGGCGGGGGCGTCGGGCGGGCGAGCGGCGAATCCCGGAGGTCGGTCACGCGGCGTGCCCCTCGTGGTGAACTGCACTGCGTTCCGATCGCCGCTCCCCACGGGGCGGCGCACGTTCGGCGCATCCCGGCGGGCGTGCCCGGCGTTCGAGGCCGCTCACGTGACGCGACGGATCGAGGCCCCGAGCCCGGCGAGCTTCATTTCCAGCCGTTCGTAGCCCCGGTCGAGATGATAGATCCGGTCGACGGTCGTGGACCCGTCGGCGACGAGCCCGGCGATCACCAGGCAGGCCGACGCCCGGAGGTCGGTCGCCATGACGTTGGCGCCGGTCAGGCGTCCGACGCCGCGCACGATCGCCGTGCTGCCCTCGACCTCGATGTCCGCGCCGAGGCGAACGAGTTCCTGCACGTGCATCATCCGGTTCTCGAAGATCGTCTCGGTGATCACCGACGTGCCCGAGGCGCGCGCCGCCAGCGCCATGAACTGGGCCTGCATGTCGGTGGGGAACGCCGGGTACGGCGCGGTGCGCAAGTTGGCCGCGACGAGAGGCCCGTCGCGCACGATGCGGATGGCGTCGGGCGAGACCTCGATCCTCGCCCCGGCCTCGGCGAGCTTGTCGATCACCGCCTCGAGCGTGTCGGCCCGGGCGCCGGTGGGCGTCGCGTCGCCGCCGGCGGCCGCGACCGCCGCGAGGAAGGTGCCGGTCTCGATGCGGTCCGGCATGATGCGGTGCCTGGCGCCGCGCAGGCGGTCCACGCCCTCGACGACGATCCGGTCGCTTCCGGCCCCGCTGATGCGGGCGCCCATCGAGACGAGGCATTGCGCGAGATCCACGACCTCCGGCTCGCGCGCCGCGTTCTCGAGCACGGTCGTGCCGCGGGCCAGCGTCGCCGCCATCATCAGGTTCTCGGTGCCGGTGACCGTCACGACGTCGAACACGAAGCGCGTCCCCTCGAGCCTCGTCGTGCGGGCGCCGATGTAGCCGTGGTCGAGATCGATCTCCGCGCCCATCGCCTGCAGGCCCTTCACGTGCTGGTCGACCGGCCGCAGGCCGATCGCGCACCCGCCGGGGAGCGACACCCGCGCCTCGCGGCAGCGGGCGAGCAGCGGTCCGAGCACGAGGATCGACGCCCGCATGGTCTTGACGAGTTCGTAGGGCGCGAGCGGCCACTCGATGCGGGAGGCGTCGAGCGCGACCGCGCCGGGCGCGGCCTCGTCGATCCGCACGCCCATCTGCGAAAGCAGCGTGCGCATCGTGCGCACGTCGTTCAGCTTCGGCACCTGCGTGAGTTCGAGCGGTTCGTCCGTCAGGAGGGCGGCGCAGAGGATCGGCAGCGCGGCGTTCTTCGCGCCCGAGACCGCGACCGTGCCCCGGAGGGGGCGTCCACCTTCGATGACGAGCTTGTCCACGATGTCCCGGGCGCCTTCAGGCCGGGCGCGCGCGGCCGCCCGGGCCGACGGCGCGATGGGGGCGATGGCATCCATGCGCCGAGCTTCGCGCGCGACCCGGGCACGACATCGGACGGACGCCGGGCGAAATGCGGCGGAATCCGGGCATGTTCATGGCGCGGACGCCTTCCGCGCCGCCCACTCGGCGGGCGCGAGCGTCGTCATCGACAGCGCGTGGATCTCCTCGCGCATCCGCTCGCCGAGCGCCGCGTAGACGCGCTGGTGCCGCTGCACGCGGGACAGCCCCTCGAACGCGGCCGACACGACCAGCGCGGCGAAGTGGTGTCCCTCGTCGCCTTCGACGACGAGGGGGTCGCAAGGGATGCCTGCGGCGATCGAGGCGCGAATCGAGTCGGGATTGACCATGGTCTCGCTCAGGGACGGAGCTTCCAGCCGCGGCCGATCAGCGCCAGCGCGATGCCCGCCAGCGCGAACGCGAATCCGGCGACGATCGCGAGGCTCGCGAGCGGCGGGACGTCGGAGAGGCCGAAGAAGCCGAAGCGGAAGCCGTCGATCATGTAGAAGAACGGATTGAAGCGCGATGCCGCCTGCCAGACCGGCGGCAGCGAGTGGATCGAGTAGAACACGCCGGACAGGAAGGTGAGCGGCACGACGATGAAGTTCTGGAACGCCGCGAGCTGGTCGAACTTGTCGGCCCAGATGCCGGCGAGGAGCCCGAGCGTGCCGAGGATCGCGCTGCCGAGGAGCGCGAAGACGACGACCCAGCCCGGATGCGCGGGGACGAGGAGCGAGGGCGCGAACGCGAGCGTCACGACGAACACGCCGAGACCGACCGCGAGGCCGCGCACCATCGCCCCGGCGACGTACGCGGTGAACAGCCCCTGCGGAGAGAGCGGCGCCAGCAGCACGAAGACGAGGTTGCCGGTGACCTTCGACTGGATGAGCGACGACGAGGTGTTCGCGAAGCTGTTCTGCAGCACCGACATCATCACGAGGCCGGGGACGAGGAACGCGGTGTAGCGGACCCGTCCGTCGAACACCGCGACGTGCGATTCCAGCACGTGCGAGAAGATCAGCAGGTACAGGAGCGCGGTGAGGATGGGCGCGGCGATCGTCTGGAAGCTCACTTTCCAGAACCGCAGGACCTCCTTGCGGAACAGCGTCCACGCGCCACTGCCCGCCGGTGCCGGGATCGTGGGCGCGTTCACCTCTGCGCCTCCCGGACGACGCCGCGGGCCTCCGACGGGGCCTGCCCGGGGGACGCGCCGGCGGCACCGCCCGACCCCATGATGCGCAGGAAGACCTGCTCGAGGTCCGCCTCGTCGAGCGCGATTTCGACGACGGGAATGCCCGCGAGGCGCATCGCCGTGAGCAGCGACTCGAGCTCGGCGGGACGATCGATCCCGAGGTGCCAGGTGTCGCCGGTGCGGCGAAGGAGCCTCGGGCGCCACGCCTCGGGGAGGTCGCGGGCGACGAGACGCACGGTGAGCCCGGCGTCGCGCGACAGGAGCGCCTGCGTCGTGTCGAGCGCGACCACGCGCCCGGCCTTGAGCATCGCGATGCGCCCGCACAACGCCTCCGCTTCCTCGAGGTAGTGCGTCGTGAGGATCACCGTGTGGCCGTCGGCGTTGAGCTTGCGGATGAACGTCCACAGGTTCTGGCGCAGTTCGACGTCGACGCCCGCGGTCGGCTCGTCGAGCACGAGCACCGGGGGGCGGTGCACGAGCGCCTGGCCGACCAGCACGCGGCGCTTCATCCCGCCGGAGAGCGACCGCATGTTCGCGTCGGCCTTCGAGGCGAGGTCGAGGTGGTGGAGGATCTCGTCGATCCAGTCGTCGTTCCGCGCCAGCCCGAAGTAGCCGGACTGGATGCGCAGCGTCTCGCGAACCGAGAAGAACGGATCGAACACGAGTTCCTGCGGCACGACGCCGAGCGCGCGGCGCGCCGCGCGATAGTCGGCGACGACGTCGTGACCCATGACGCGGGCGCGCCCGGCGTCGGCGCGCACCAGCCCGGCGAGGATCGAGATCAGCGTCGTCTTGCCGGCCCCGTTGGGGCCGAGCAGCCCGAAGAACTCGCCCTGCGCGACCTCGAGGTCGACGCCGTCGAGGGCGCGGACCTCCCCGAAGCTGCGCGCCAGCCCGGCGATGTCGACGGCGGCGGTCACACGCCGATGAGTTCGTCGACCCCGTAGACGCGAGCGAGCGACGCGAGCAACGGCGGCATCGACGCGTAGGCCAACGCCTTCCGCTCCGCGGCGGCGCGGCGGCGCAGCGCGAGCAGCACCGCGAGCGCCGAGGAATCCGCGTGGCCGAGCCCGGACAGGTCGACCTGCCCGCCCGCGGGCAGGGGCAATTCGCGCGCGGCCTCGAGCACCGTCTCGGCGTTGTCGAAGACGAGCTGCCCGGCGAAGACCCAGCGTGCTCCACCGTCCGCGAGCGAGAAACCCGACGCGGGCGTCCCCTCGCTCATTTGCCGGCTCCGCCCTTGTTGCGGGCCGACAGCGAGGCGATCAGGCCGTCGATGCCGCCGGACGCGACCTGCTCCCGGAACTCGTCGCGGTAGTTGGTGACGAGCGACACGCCGCCGCTGATGACGTCGTAGGCGCGCCATCCGTCCGGGCCCTTCGCCATGCTGTAGTCGATCGGCACCGGCGCCTGGCCGGAGCGCACCACCTCGGTCTTCACGGTGACTTCCGTCGCGCCCGGGTCGGCGCGCAGCGGCTTGTAGTCGATGGTCTGGTTGCGGTATTGCACCAGCGCGCCCGAGTAGGTGCGCACGAGGAGCGAGCGGAACTCGTCGGCGAGGCGCTTCTGCTGCTCGGCGTTGGCCTTCGCCCAGTTGCGCCCCATCGCCAGCGCGGTCATGCGCGTGAAGTCGAAGTGCTGCAGGAGCTTCGTCTCGACCACCTCGCGGATGCGCGCCTGGTCGCCCGCCTGCACCTTCGGATCGGTCTTGACGATCTGGAGCCCCTCCTGCGACACGCGCCTGACGAGCGCGTCGGGGGCCTCCTGCGCGTACGCGGGGACGCCCGCGAGCGCCGCGAGCGCGAGCGCGACGAGCGCACGCCTCCAACGTGAGATCCTGCCCATCACTCGTCGTCCTCCCGCTTCGGCGGATTGCCGTCCCAGACCAGGTACTCGCGGCGCTGCAGGTAGGAGCGCCGGATGAACGTGTAGCGGTCGATCGCGGCCTTGTCGATCATCGCGGAGGCGTCGAGCGCCTGCACGCGCAGGTCCAGTGCGCCGATGAAGTACAGGACGTTGCGCAGCGGCACGTCGCTGACCGCGTAGTAGATCGGCGACATGTACGCCCGGACGACGAGCCCGGTCCCGTCGCGGAACGTCGTCGGCCCGATTATCGGCACGAACAGGTAGGGTCCCTGCGGGAAGCCCCAGTAGCCGAACGTCTGGCCGAAGTCTTCCTCCCCCTTCGGAATGCCCGCGTCGGTCGCGATGTCGATGAGGCCGAAGCCCCATACGTTGACCGTGATCCGCCCGCGGTCGTTTCCGGCCTTCTCCCACTTGCCCTGCAGCAGGCTGTTCAGCGCCGAGAAACCGTCCTCGATGTTGCCGAAGAACGTGCGCACCGCCGACTGGACCGGCGTCGGCACGTAGTCGACCCAGGCCTGGGCGAGCGGCCGGAACGCGTGCTCGTCGATCGGCTCGTGGATCGCGAACATCGCGCGGTTGAACGGTTCGAACGGGTCGCCCTTGGCGGCTTCCTGCCCGTTCGGCATCGTCGCGCAGCCCGCGAGCAGCGCCGCGAGGGCGAGCGCCGCGCAGGTGCGAATGGTCCGCGACAGGATCGTCACTTGCCGCCCCCCTGCTCCTGCGCCTTGTCGAAGAGGAACCGGCTGATGAGCTTCTCCAGCACCACCGCCGACTGGGTCTTCGCGATGCGGCCCCCGTCGGCGATCATCCGGGGATCGCCGCCGGCATCGAGACCGATGTAGACCTCGCCCAGGAGTCCGGAGGTGTTGATCGATGCGATCGTGTCCATGCTGAAGTGGTACTGCGGATCGATGACGAGCGTCACGACCGCTTCGTAGGTCTTCGGGTCGAGCCGGATGCGTTCGACGCGGCCGACGACCACGCCGGCCGCCTTCGCGGGGGCGCGGAGCTTGAGTCCGCCGATGTTGTCGAACGCGGCTTCGATGTGGTAGCCGTCGCGCGAGTTCGTCTGCAGCAGGTTGCCGACCTTGAGCGACAGGAACAGGATCGCGCCCAGGCCCAGCAGGACGAAGATGCCGACCCAGAGGTCGATGGTCGATCGATTCATGGAAGAAGTGTCGTGTGCGTGACCGGCGCCCGCTCCGGGTACCGGCGCCCCGCGTTGCAGGCTCGCGCGCCTCGCCAACCCGCGCGCGAGTCCGCCCCAGCGTAGCACGAGCGGCACCAGGCCGCGGGCGAACGCATTGCGGAACGCGGCGAGGACATCAGATCACCCCGATACCGCGGAACATGAAGACCGTGAGGACGAAGTCGGCCGCGAGGATCGCGAGCGACGAGCCCACCACGGTGCGGGTCGTCGCGCCCGACACCCCCTCGGCGGTCGGCGGGGCGTCGTAGCCTTCGAAAACGGCGATCAGGCTCACGATCAGCCCGAAAACGACGCTCTTGATGATCCCGTTGACGATGTCGGAGCGGAAGTCGACGGCGGCCTGCATGTTGCCCCAGAACGAACCCGCGTCGATCCCGATCAGCCGGACGCCGACCAGGTAGGCGCCGAAGATGCCCAGCGTCGAGAACAGCGCCGCCAGCAGGGGCATCGAGATCACGCCGCCCCAGAAGCGTGGCGCGACCACGCGCGCGAGCGGATCGACCGCCATCATCTCCATCGCCGAGAGCTGCTCGGTGGCCTTCATCAGGCCGATCTCGGCGGTGATCGCGCTCCCGGCGCGACTCGAGAACAGGAGCCCGGCGACGACCGGCCCGAGTTCGCGCACCAGCGAGAGCGCGACGAGGATCCCGAGCGACTCCGAGGCACCGTAGCGCTGCAGCACGTCGTAGCCCTGCAGAGCGAGCACCATCCCGACGAACAGGCCCGACACCAGGATGATGACGAGCGACAGGACCCCGGCGAAATAGATCTCGCGGAGCGTCAGCCGGATCCGGCGCAGGCCGGCCGGCGAGTGGGCGATGACCGCGACGAAGAACCGGGCGGCGAAACCCAGGCGCGCGACCGAGCGCCGGGTCCCGGCGCCGATCCGGCGCAGGCCGTCGGCGATGGCGCTAGCCGGCATGTGCGATCGCGAACGAGCGCTCGAGCGGCGGGGCGGCCACGTGGAACGGGACCGGGCCGTCGACCTCGCCGTCGACGAACTGCCGCACGAACGCGTCGGGCGTGGTCCGCACCTCGTCGGGCGTGCCTTGCGCGACGATGCGCCCGTCCGAGACGAAATACAGGTAATCGACGATCTTGAGCGACTCGTACACGTCGTGCGTGACCACGACCGAGGTGATGCCGAGCGCGTCGTTGAGCTTGCGGATCAACTGGCCGACGACGCCGAGCGAGATCGGATCGAGTCCCGCGAACGGCTCGTCGTACATGACGAGCATCGGATCGAGCGCGATCGCGCGGGCGAGCGCGACCCGTCGCGCCATGCCGCCGGACAGTTCGGACGGCCTGAGCGCCGCCGCGCCCCGCAGGCCGACGGCGTTCAGCTTCATCAGCACGAGGTCGCGAACGAGGTCCTCGGAGAGGTCCGTGTGCTCGCGCAGCGGGAACGCGACGTTCTCGAACACCGACAGGTCGGTGAACAGCGCACCGAACTGGAACAGCATGCCGACCTGCCGCCGCAGCAGGTAGAGGCCCTCGCGGTCGAGGTCGGGAACCGACTGACCGGCGACCACGACGCGCCCGGAGGTCGGCCGCACCTGTCCCCCGATCAGTCTCAGGATCGTGGTCTTGCCGCACCCGGAGCCGCCCATGATCGCGACGACCTTGCCGCGCGGGATCGTCATCGACATGCCCTTCAGGATCAGGCGCGAGCGATCGTAGCCGAAGGTCACGTCGGCGAGTTCGACTGCCGTCGCCTGGCGGCGATCGAAGTTCGCGGCCGGGCGGGCCGTGGAGGACGGGGACACGTGCGCGGGGCTCGGATGCCGAACCTTTGATTGTATAACGGGAGCGTCGTTCAGCCGTCGAGCAGGCGACCTTCGGCGATCGCGAGCGCCTCGGGGCGACCCAGCAGCACGACGACGTCCCCGGGTTCGAACCGCCAGTCGGGGGTCGGCCGCGACGGCCGCGCGCCGCGCCGCCGGACGCCGTTGACTTCGACGAGTCCCGACAGCGAGATCTCGGCGAGCGTGCAGCCGACCGCCGCGGCGCGCTCGGTGATGACGACCGTCTGGAGCCGCGGCTGCAGGTTCTCGGCGGCGTCGGCCGCGTCGGTCGCCCCGTGGAAGAAGCCCCGGAACAGGCTGTAGCGCTCCTCGCGAATCGCCCGGATGCGCGTGAGCACGCGATTGAGCGGCACGCCGAGGAGCAGGAGCGAGTGCGACGCGAGCATCAGGCTGCCCTCGAGGATCTCGGGCACCACTTCGGTCGCCCCCGCCGCGAGCAGCCGCTCGAGTTCCGCATCGTCGACGGTGCGCACGACGACGGGCAACTCCGGACGCTGCGCCTGCACCAGGTGCAGGATCTTGAGCGCGAGCCTCACGTCGGCGAAGGTGATGACCACCGCGCGCGCCTTCGGGAGACCCGCCGCGACGAGCGTCTCGCGCCGACCGGCGTCGCCGTAGACGACGCTCCCGCCGGCGCCCGCCGCCTCCCGCACGCGCTGCGGGTCGTTGTCCAGCGCGACGTAGGGGATGTCCTCCGCGTCGAGCAGCCGCGCGAGGTTCTGCCCGCTGCGTCCGTAGCCGCAGACGATCACGTGCTCCTGCCGCGCCATGGCCTGCGACGCGATCGCGGTGACCTGGGCGGCGCGCGCGAGCCAGTCGTTCGCGGTCAGCCGCCGCACGATCGGCTCGATGAACTGGATCTGCAGCGGCGCGACGAGCATCGACAGCACCATCGCGGCGAGCACGATCTGCAGGCTCGCGCCGTCGATCAGGCGGCTCTGCGCCGCGAGCGCGAGCATCACGAGCGCCAGTTCTCCGGCCTGCGCGAGGTAGAGGCCGGTGCGCATCGCGGTCGCGAGCGGGGAGCCGAAGGCGCGCGCGAGGAGCACGATCAGGGCGAGCTTCGCGATGACCGGGACGACGAGCAGCGCGAGGACCCAGCCGATGTTCGCGCCGACGACCGCGAGGTCGAGCGCCATGCCGATCGTCACGAAGAACAGCCCGAGCAGCACGTCCCGGAACGGCGCGATGTCTTCCTCGACCTGATAGCGGAACTCCGTCTCGGCGATCAGCATTCCGGCGAGGAAGGCCCCGAGTTCCAGCGACAGGCCGGCGAGGTCGGTCAGCGCGGCCAGGCCCAGCGTGACGAACAGGACGTTGAGCGTGAAGAGTTCGCGCGCGCGCTGCCTCGCGACCACCGCGAACCACCAGCGCTTCGGCCGCTGGCCCGCGTAGAGCACCCCCCG
>DAOMBL010000100.1:1337-9405 GCA_035427325.1 Casimicrobiaceae bacterium | reverse complement strand
GAGCTTCCGACCCCCGGCATCGTCGAGTTCGCGCTCGTCGGCGGTACGCGACCCACCGATTCGGCGACCGGCTCGGTCGGCGCGCTCGTGTCGGGCGGACGCATCGGCGTCGACTTCGGTACCGCGCGCGTCAGCGTCAACGGACTGCAGGTCGGATTCACCGACGCGAACTACACGCTCGGCGGCACGGCGAGCCTCGTGGGGCCGCTCTTCTCGACCACGGGCATCGGCGCGAGCGGGAGTTGCACCGGCAGCGCGTGCCAGGCGCTGATCGCGGCGAACTTCGCCGGATTCGTCGCTGGGCCGGGCGCGCAGGGACTCGGGCTCGACTACTTCTTCAACACGCGCAGCGGCGTCATCGAGGGCGCCGCAGGCTATCGCCGCTGCGCCGCCCCGGGCAACTGCTGAGCGGCGTTGCGCGTGCGTCGCCCGCGCAGGCGCAACGCGCCGGCGAGCGCCACGAGACAGGCCGCGAGCGCGATGGGGCCCGGCCCCGGACCGGGCACGGGAACCGCGCCCGGCGCGTCCTTGTCTGCGTCGAGCACGACACCCTTGATCACGTAGAGCTCCACCGGTCCCTGCATCGCGACGGCAGCATCGGCACCGCCCCGGTACCGCGCGCATACGCGAAACGTTCCCGCCCCCAGGTCGGTGAACACGAAGTGCGCGAGGCCGACCGAAGGCAGCGGCAGGGTGCGCGAAATCGTCGTGACCGGCACGTCGCCGCCCTCGAACGGATCCGGGCAGCGCGTACCCTTGCTTGCGACCCATAGATCGACATCCCCCGTCGGCGTGCCGGAGAGCGACGCCACGGTCGCGGTGACGACGACGGCCTGCCCGATCACCGCGGGATTGGGGGCGAGGTCGAGCGTCAGGACGCCCCCCGGGCCACCGCCGTCGCCGACGACGAGGTCGTACTCCTGCGTCACGATCTGCGAGAGCGTGTCGCGCACGCGCACCGTGAATCGATAGGTCCCAGGCAGCGTGGGGACGCCGCCGATCCGGCCCGATCGCCCGAGCGCGAGCCCCGGCGGAAGCGCGCCGCCGGCGAGATCGAACGCATAGGGCGCCAGGCCGCCGGCGGCCTCGACGTTCACCCCGGCGGGGACGAGCACCGGCAGCGGCGGCGACAACGGGGGGACCGACGTGAACTGCAGCGGTGGATTGAGGACCGAGACGACGACCCGCTGAGCCTTTCCGTAGGCCACGTGGTTCACGGCGCGAAGCGTCATCAGGAACTCGCCCGTCTGCGTCGGCTTGCCGGACAGCGTGCGCGTCGCGTCGTCGTAGACGAGTCCCGGCGGCAGTCCGCTCGCCTCGATGGCGATCGGTGCGGAGCCGGTCACGGTGACCACGTGCCGGTAGGCGAGGCCGACGAAAGCATCGGCCGGGGGCGGCGGCGAGGTGATGGTGGGCGGAATGCCGCCGATCACGTGCACGCTCGCCGACAGGCGCTCGACCGTTCCACCGTCGATCGAATCCACGACACCGATCGAGACGCCGACGTCGCCGTCGTCGTCCTGCTCGACGGTGACCGGGAAGAGCACGACACAGGCCGCCGAAGGATCGAGCGCGCCGTTGCGGAACCGGAAACCGGTCGCCGTCGCGCTCAGCACGCCCCCGCATTGCGCCGTGGCCGGCGTGCCCTCGCCGTGCATGGTCGGGGGGAACACGACATCGAACGTGATGCCGCCGATCGAGGCGTCGTCTGCCGAGTTGCCCAGCGCAACCTGGATGTGCGCCGGCCCGCCCGAGCGGATCGTCGCCGGTGCCACGGCGAGTTCCGCCGTGAGCCTGCCCTGGGCGACGGCAGGGGCACAGGCCGCGAACAATGCAGAGGCGACGACGGCGCGGAGCGCACCGTTCCGGATCGCGTCGAAGGTCCGTCGATGGACAGGCATGGAGTCGCGGCGGGCAATCGGCACCGACGTCGATCGGGCCTTCGCGCATCATAGCGTTGCCCCGGGCGGGCGTCTGCCGGACGCGGCACACCGCGCCGCTATAATTCGCGCTGCGGGACGCCTTCCGGCCCGCCCCCGTCCCCGCCCGGCGCACGCCGCCTTCCCCATGCTCGAAGCGCACGACCTCGCCGCGCGGCGCGGCAACGCGCACCTGTTCAGCGGACTGGGCTTTCGCGTGAACGCGGGTGAAGCGCTGGTCGTCACCGGCGCGAACGGACGCGGGAAGACGACGCTGTTGCGCGTGCTCTGCGGACTCTCGCACCCGGAATCGGGGGAGGTCCGGCTCGACGGCGTACGCATGGCGCCGGGCTCGCCCGGACTTCGCGCGGCCGTCACCTGGTGCGGACACGCCCCGGCGCTGAAGGACGAACTTTCGGCGCGCGAGAACCTGATCTCGCTCGCGACACTCGCGGGAGAAACCGCCGATCGGGCGGCGATCGAGGCGGCGCTCGATCGCGTGGCGCTGCGCACCCGACAGACGCTCCCCGCTCGCTCGCTGTCGCAGGGCCAGCGGCGGCGTGTCGGCCTCGCGCGCCTCGCGCTCTCGACGCGGCGCGCGTGGATCCTCGACGAGCCCGCCACCGCGCTCGACGCCGATGGCGTGGCGACGCTGGAGGCGCTCGTCACCGGCCATCTCGAGGCCGGCGGCCTCGCCGTCCTCTCCACGCACGCCCCGCTCGCGCTGCCGTCCGCGCGCGTGAAGCCCCTGGCGCTCCCGGGATGAGTCCCGCCGGACCGGACGATGGGGAGGATCGCGGCGGCGCGTTCGCGGCCATCGCCTGGGCGCTCGCGCGCGACCTCCGCATCGCGCTGCGCACGCGCTCGGAACTCGCCGTGCTGGTCGCGTTCTACGTCGTCGTGGCCACGCTCTTTCCGCTCGCGACGACACCCGACCGGACGACCCTCTCGACGATGGGGCCGGGCGTGCTCTGGGTGGGCGCGCTGCTCGCCTCGCTGCTGTCGCTGCCCCGGATGTTTGCGCTCGATCAAGCGGACGGCACATTGGAGCAGATGGCGCTGTCTCCCTGGCCGCTCGCGGCCATCGTCTCCGGTAAAATAGCCTCGCACTGGCTGACGACGGGATTGCCGGTCGTCGTGCTCGCGCCGCTGGCCGCGCTGCTCTACGGGCTCGACGGCGGCGCCGTCGGCGTGCTTTGCGCGAGCCTCGCGCTCGGGACGCCGATCCTCTCGCTCATCGGCGCGATCGGCGCGGCGCTGACGCTGGGGGCGCGCGGCGCCGGAGGTCTCCTCGCCCTGCTCGTGCTGCCGCTCTACGTGCCGGTGCTGATCTTCGGTGCCGGCGCGGTCGATGCGTACCGCGCCGGGCTCGCGGTCGACGCGAATCTCTCGCTCCTGGGCGCGGGACTCATCGCCGCGACGCTCGGAGCGCCGTTCGCGGCCGCAGCGGCGGTACGCATCGCGCTCGACTGACGACCCATGGCCAACCGCTGGTACACCTACGCTTCGCCGGCGACCTTCTATCCGCTCGCGCGCGCGCTCGCGCCGTGGTTCGCGGTCGCCGCAGCGATCCTCGCGGTCGCGGGCCTCTGGATCGGCTTCGTCGTCGCGCCGACCGACGCGACGCAGGGCGAGGCCTACCGGATCATCTACGTCCACGTCCCCACCGCGTGGATGGCGATGTTCGTCTACCTCGTCATGGCGTTCTGGAGCGCGCTCGCGCTGGGCTTCAATGCGCGGCTCTCGTCGATGATGGCGCAGGCGCTCGCGCCGTCCGGCGCGATCATGGCGGCGCTCGCGCTGTGGACCGGTGCGTTCTGGGGGCGGCCGACCTGGGGCACCTACTGGGCCTGGGATGCGCGCATGACCTCGACGCTGATCCTGCTCTTCCTGTATTTCGGCGTGATCGCGCTTCGCAACGCGATCGACGATCCGCGGCGCGCCGATCGCGCGTGCGCGGTGCTCACGCTCGTCGGCGCGGTGAACGTCCCGATCATCTACTTCTCGGTGCGGTGGTGGAACACGCTGCACCAGGGCGCGAGCGTGAGCCTCACCGCGGCCCCGACGATGGCGAAGACCATGCTCGCCGGCATGCTGCTGATGACGCTCGCCGCCTGGGCCTGGTGCATCGCGGCAGCGCTGTGGCGCGTCGCCGCCATCGTGCTCGAGCGCGAGCGCGGATCTGCGTGGCTCGGCCCGCACGTCGCCGTCGGAGGCACGGCATGAGCGAATGGCTCTCGATGGGCGGCTACGGCTGGTACGTCGGCATGTCCTACGCAGCCTGCGCGCTCGCGATCGTCGCCGAGGCGCTCTCGCTTCGCGCCCGGCGACGGCGCGCGCTCGCGCAGGCGCGGACGGACGGCGGGACGGCGGGAGGGCCCCGATGAAAGCGCGTCACCGTCGCTTCGCGTGGATCGCCGCGGGACTCGCCGCGATCGGGGTCGCCGTCGCGCTCGTGCTGAACGCGTTCCGCTCGAACCTCGTGTTCTTCTACTCGCCCACGCAGGTCCTCGCGAACGAGGCGCCGGTCGGACGTCCGTTCCGCATCGGCGGCATGGTCGAGTCGGGGAGCCTCCAGCGCGAGAAGGATTCGCTGACCGTGCGGTTCGTCGTCACCGATACCGCGCAGAAGATGACCGTCGTCTACACCGGCCTCCTGCCCGACCTCTTCAAGGAAGGCAAGGGCGTCGTCGCGCAGGGAGCGATCGGGCCCGACGGCGTGTTTCGAGCGACCGAGGTGCTCGCGAAGCACGACGAGAACTACATGCCGCCGGAAGCCGCCGCCGCCATCGAGCAGGCGCACAAGGGCGGCAGCATGACGGCGCCCACCCGGTGACCGCGCGAGCGCGATGATTCCCGAACTCGGCCACCTCGCCTTGATCCTCGCCCTGTGCGCGGCGGTCGCTCAGGGCGTCGTCCCGCTCTGGGGCGCCGCCCGGCGCGATGCGGCGCTGATGGCGTTCGCGCGCCCGGCCGCGCTCGTGCTGTTCGCGCTGGTCGGCATCGCGTTCGGCTGCCTCGCGGCGAGCTTCCTCGCCTCGGATTTCTCGGTGCTGAACGTCGCGCAGCATTCGTTCTCCGCCCTGCCGGCGCGCTACAAGTTCGCCGCCGCCTGGGGATCGCACGAAGGCTCGCTCCTGCTGTGGACGCTGATGCTCGCGGGCTGGTCGGCCGCGGTCGCGCTGCGCTCGCAGAACCTCCCGGCCCCGATGCTCGCGCGCGTGCTCGGCGTGATGGGGCTGGTCGCGATCGGCTTCCTCGCGTTCCTGCTGCTGACCTCGAATCCGTTCGAGCGCCTCGTTCCGCCCGCGCCGGAAGGACGCGACCTGAATCCCCTGCTGCAGGATCCCGGCATGGTCGTGCATCCGCCGCTCCTCTACATGGGCTACGTCGGATTCTCGGTCGCGTTCGCGTTCGCGATCGCGGCGCTGCTCGGCGGGCGCCTGGACGCGACCTGGGCCCGGTGGTCGCGCCCGTGGACGACGGTGGCGTGGTGCTTCCTGACGCTCGGCATCATGCTCGGCAGCGCCTGGGCGTACTACGAACTGGGCTGGGGCGGCTGGTGGTTCTGGGATCCGGTCGAGAACGCGTCGTTCATGCCCTGGCTCGTCGGCACTGCGCTCATCCATTCGCTCGCCGTCACCGAGAAGCGCGGCACGTTCCGGAACTGGACCGTGCTGCTCGCGATCCTCGCGTTCTCCCTCTCGCTCATCGGCACGTTCCTCGTGAGATCCGGCGTGCTCACGTCGGTGCACGCATTCGCGACCGACCCGGCGCGCGGTGTGTTCGTGCTCGGCTTCCTCGTGATCGTGATCGGCGCCTCGCTCGTGCTCTATGCTGCGCGCGCAGGCGCGGTCGGCGGGGGCGCGGCGTTCGAGCCGGTGTCGCGCGAGTCGATGCTGCTCGCGAACAACATCCTGCTCGTCGTGGCGATGGCGAGCGTGCTGCTGGGCACGCTCTACCCGCTGGTGCTCGATGCGCTCAACGCCGGCAAGCTCTCGGTCGGCCCGCCCTACTTCGAGGCGGTGTTCGTCCCGCTGATGGCGCCGCTCGTCTTCCTGATGGGCGTCGGTCCGCTCGCCGGCTGGAGGAGCGCGAGCCTCCTCGCCCTGTGGACACGCCTGCGCGTCGCGCTCGCGGCGTCCGCGGCCGCCGCGCTCCTGCTCCCCTTCGCGATGGGTCGCTGGTCGGCCGGCGTCGCGTTCGGCCTGTTCCTCGCGCTGTGGGTCGCCGCCGCAACGGTCGTGACCGTCGCGCAGCGCCTGCGCGGCTCGCCGCAGCCCACGCTCGCCGCGAAGCTCCGCGCGAACTCGTCGTCCTGGTACGGCATGCTGGCCGCGCACCTGGGCGTCGCCGTCTTCATCGTCGGCGTGACCCTCGTGAACACCTACGAGGTCGAGCGCGATGTCCGCCTCGACCCGGGCCAGTCGGTCGAAGTCGGCGGCCACGAGTTCGCGTTCAAGGGCGTCGCGCCGCGCTCCGGCCCGAACTACCAGGCGCTGGTCGGCACGATCGAGGTCCGCCGCGCAGGCGTCCTCGTCGACACGCTCCTGCCGGAGAAGCGTGTCTACACGGCCGCGGGCCAGACGATGACCGAAGCCGCGATCCGCACGCGCGTCACCGGCGACCTGTACGTGTCGCTCGGCGAACCGGTGGGCGCCGCCGGCCTCGACGGCGCGTGGGGCGTGCGCATCTACGTGAAGCCTTTCGTCGACTGGATCTGGGCCGGCTGCCTGCTGATGGCGCTCGGAGGTTTCCTCGCGGTGGGCGACCGCCGCTACCGGATCGCGATTCGCACGAAGGCCGCGGCGGGCATCGCGACGGTGCGGGCGTGAGGAGGAGCATCCGGTGAAGTGGCGCTTCGTCGCCCCGCTCGCGATCTTCGCCGCGATCGTCGCGTTCCTGTTCGTCGGCCTGTTCCGGGACCCGCGCGAGGTGCCCTCGCCGCTCGTCGGCAAGCCCGCACCGGCGTTCGCGCTCGCGAGCCTGCACGACGGGGCGCGGAAGGTCACGAACGACGACTTGCGCGGCCAGGTGTGGCTCATGAACGTCTGGGCGTCGTGGTGCGTCTCCTGTCGCGTCGAACACCCGTTGCTCGTCGAACTCTCGAAGTCGAAGGCCGTGCCCATCGTCGGCCTCAACTACAAGGACAAGCCCGACGAGGGCCTCGCCTGGCTCGCGCGCTACGGCGACCCGTACACGATGTCGATCGTCGACGCCGACGGACGCGTCGGCATCGACTGGGGCGTCTACGGCGTGCCGGAGACCTTCGTCATCGACAAGGCAGGCGTGATCCGGCACAAGCACATCGGCCCGGTCACCTCCGAGGCGCTGCAGCAGACGATCCTGCCGCTCGTGCGCCGGCTGCAGCAGTCGTGACGCGCGCCCGCCTCGCGAGGTGCGTGCTGCCGCTCGCGTTCGCGTGCGCGACGACCGCCGCGGCGCAGGCGGGAGATCCCGCGCTCGACGCGCGGCTCAAACGACTCGAGACTGAACTCCGGTGCCTCGTCTGCCAGAACCAGACGCTGGCGGACTCGAATGCGCCGCTGGCGGAGGACCTGCGCCGCGAAGTACGCGAACTCGCGACATCGGGGCGTTCGGACGACGAGATCCGCGCGTACCTCGTCGCGCGTTACGGCGATTTCGTGCTCTACGAGCCGCCGGTCAAGCCGGCGACCTGGCTGCTGTGGTTCGGCCCGTTCATGCTCCTCGCCGGCGGAGGGGCGGCGTGGCTGGCGATCGTGCGCCGGCGACGCGCCACCGCGGTCGCCGAGGTCTCTCCGCCACAGGACGTCGTGGATCGCGCCAAGGCCATGCTCGACGAGCAGGGATAGGCCGGTATCAGGTATCAGGTATCAGGTATCAGAGAACAGAGGCGCCGGCGTTTCCGGTGGCGGCGCATCGAGCGCCGGGAAGCGCGCCTGTGGGTCGGCCTCGTGGGTCGGCCTTCAGGCCGACGCACTTCCCCCGCATCGGCACCGACACTGTCGGGCTGATGCCCAGGCTGTCGGGCTGAAGCCCGGGCTGTCGGGCTGAAGCCCGACCCACCAGGCGCCATGCTCGTCGGGCTGAAGCCCGACCCACGGCGTTGAGTTGTGGGTCGGCCTCGTGGGTCGGCCTTCAGGCCGACGCACTTCCCCCGCATCGGC
>DAOMBL010000100.1:0-1237 GCA_035427325.1 Casimicrobiaceae bacterium | reverse complement strand
ACTGACACTGTCGGGCTGAAGCCCAGGCTGTCGGGCTGAAGCGGTTGTGTTCGTCAAGTCGCATCGGCACAAACGCTTCCCGGCGCTCGATGCGCCGCCTCGGGAATCGCCGGAGCGGCTGTCCTCCGACTTCCGGCTCCTGACTCCTGTCGTCGGGCTGAAGCCCGATCCACAGGGGCTCGAGCCCGGCCCACGACTCAGAACGCCCGGCCGCATTTCCAGCAGAAGTCGAAGGTCGCGGGATTCTCCTCGTCGCAATGCGCGCAGCGCAGGCTGCCTGTGCGTGCGCGTTCGACGTCGAACGCCGCGAGCACCCCCTTCGCGCGCGCGAAATCCTCGTCATCGACCCACACCTGCGGCCCGGCGACGTCGGGAGGGACATCGCCCACGATCGACGCCATGTGCTGGTTGAAGACCTGCGCCTCGATGTCCGCGTGCAGCAGGCGGTCGCGGAGGAGCCACGCGTCGACCCGGTTGTGCGCGTTGTAGAGGCGTTTTACGCCCGCTCCGGCCTCCAGTGGGCGAGCGCGTCGACCAGTCGTCGCAGCACCGCCTCCAGCGCCGCGGCGCGCGGGGGATCCCAGCGGTACGGCGGCGCCTCGTCCATGTAGGCGGCCTGCGCCATCTCGAGCTGCAGCGCGTGCACGCCCTCCTTCGGGCGCCCGTAGCGGCGCGTGATGAACCCTCCCTTGAAGCGGCCGTTCACCACCGAGGTGAAGGTGCGCGCGTCGGCGAGCACCCCGGCGGCGAGCGCCTGGATCGACGGGTCGGCGCTCGCGCCGTCCGCCGTTCCGAGGTTGAAATCAGGGAGGCGTCCTTCGAAGAAGCGCGGAACTTCCGCGCGGATCGAGTGGCCGTCGAGCAGCACGACATGCCCGTGGATCGCGCGCACGCGATCGATTTCCGCGTGCAGGGCCTCGTGGTAGGGCATGAAGAAGCGTTCGACGCGCGACGCGACTTCCGCGGCGTCGGGCGCCTCGCCGCCGCGCCAGATCGGCGCGTTGGCGAAGGTGCGCGTCGGCACGAGCTCCGTGTTGTCCGCGCCCGCGTAGAGCGCGACGCCGCCCGGGTCGCGATTGAGGTCGACGACGTAGCGCGAGTGCGTCGCCACCATCAGCGTCGCGCCGGTCGTGCGTGCGAAGGCGTAGAGCTTCTCGACGTGCCAGTCGGTGTCGGGCAGGATTCGCGCCTCCGCGGTCATGCGCGACGCGACCGCCCCGGGCGCCTGGGTGCCCGC
>DAOMBL010000099.1:0-9409 GCA_035427325.1 Casimicrobiaceae bacterium | reverse complement strand
CCTGGCAGCCCCTCGGACCGGTCGGCTGCGACCACTGCGGCGGCAGCGGCTACAAGGGACGGGTCGGCATCTACGAGGTGATGCCGATCTCCGACGACATGCGCCAGCTCATCATGCGCAACGGCAACGCGCTCGAGATCGCCGACCTTGCGCAGAAGGAAGGCGTCCGGAACCTGCGCCAGTCGGGCCTCCTCAAGGTCAAGGCCGGCGTGATGTCGCTCGAGGAAGTCGAAGCCTGCACCAACGAATGACCGGGGACCGCTGAGTCCGAGGGAGAGCGCCATGGCCACCGCCACCACCGCCGCACGCAAGTCGGACGTCCGGGAACACACGTTCCTGTGGGAAGGCGTCGACCGCAACAACCGCCAGGTCCGCGGCGAGATGAAGGCGGCCTCCGAAACGGTGGTCACGAGCAACCTGCGCCGACAGGGCATCCGCGTCACCAAGCTCAAGCGCCAGACGTTCCGCGGCGGCAGGCGCGTGACGGAGAAGGACGTGACGTTCTTCACGCGGCAGCTCGCGACGATGCTGAAGGCCGGCGTGCCGCTGCTGCAGAGCTTCGAGATCGTCGCGCGCGGCCACAGCAACGCCCGCTTCTCGCGGCTGATGATGGACGTGAAGAGCCGCATCGAGGCCGGCTCGAGCCTCGCCGACGCGTTCCGCCAGCACCCCGCGCAGTTCGACCAGCTCTACTGCAACCTGGTGGCCGCGGGCGAGAGTTCCGGGATGATCGACGCGATCCTCGACCGGCTCGCGACCTACAAGGAGAAGATCCTCGCGCTCAAGAGCAAGATCAAGTCGGCGCTGTTCTACCCGTCCGCCGTGGTCGCCGTCGCGATCATCGTGGTCTGGGTGATCATGATCTTCGTGATCCCGGCGTTCAAGGAGGTGTTCTCGAACTTCGGCGCGTCCTTGCCCGCCCCCACGCAGATCGTCATCGACATCTCGGACTTCGTGGTGGCGTGGTGGTGGGCGGCGTTCCTCGTGGTCGGCGGAGGCGTCTTCGCGCTCTCGATTCTCGTCAAGCGCTCCGATCACGCGCGCTACACGGTCGACCGGCTGCTCCTCAAGCTGCCGGTCGTGGGCGAGATCCTCGAGAAGGCGACGATCGCCCGGTGGACGCGGACGCTCGCGACGATGTTCGCCGCCGGCGTGCCGCTGGTCGAGTCGCTCGACGCCGTCGCGGGCGCCGCCGGCAACAAGGTGTATGCGAACGCGACGCGGCGGGTCCAGACCGACGTGTCGACGGGATCCTCGCTCACCAACGCGATGACCTCGACGCAGCTCTTCCCGAACATGGTGCTGCAGATGGTGCAGATCGGCGAGGAGTCCGGCTCGCTCGACGCGATGCTCACCAAGATCGCCGACTTCTACGAACGCGAGGTCGACGACGCGGTGGCGGCGCTCTCGTCGCTGCTCGAGCCGCTGATCATCGTCTTCCTCGGGATCGTGGTCGGCGGCCTGGTGGTCGCGATGTACCTTCCGATCTTCAAGCTCGGCGCCGTGGTCTGACGGCGGGGCATCGGTCCCGCGATGACGGCGTTCCTCGAACCGGCGGTCGCGCTGCCCGCGGCCGCGGTCATCGGGCTGTTCGTCGGGAGCTTCCTCAACGTCGTGATCCACCGGCTCCCGAAGATGATGGAGCGGGGCTGGTCCGAGCAGTGCGCGGAACTCGCCGGCCGCGAAATCGAGCCCGCACCGACGTACAACCTCGCGGTGCCGCGGTCCGCCTGCCCGTCCTGCGGCCACGCGATCAGGGCGATCGAGAACGTGCCGGTGCTGTCGTGGCTGGCCCTGCGCGGACGCTGCTCCGCGTGCCGGGCGCGCATCTCGCCGCGCTATCCGATCGTGGAACTCGCCGCAGGGGCGCTGGCGCTGGCGGCGGTCTGGCGATTCGGGCCGACCTGGACGGGTTTCGCGGCATGCCTGTTCCTGTGGTCGCTCCTGGCGCTCGCCTTCATCGACGCCGACACGCAGCTCCTGCCGGACGACCTCACGCTGCCGCTGCTCTGGGGCGGCCTCGTCGCCAACCTGTTCGGGCTGTTCGTGCCGCTGGCGAGTGCGGTGATCGGCGCGATCGCCGGCTACCTGTCGCTGTGGACCGTCTACTGGCTCTTCAAGCTGATCCGGGGCAAGGAGGGCATGGGGCACGGCGACTTCAAGCTGCTGGCGGCGCTCGGTGCCTGGCTCGGCTGGCCGATGCTGCCGCAGATCGTGCTGGTGTCGAGCGTGCTGGGCGCCGTGGGCGGCATCGCAGCGATCGTCGCGCGGGGGCGCGACCGGGCCGCGCCCCTCCCGTTCGGACCGTGGCTCGCCGGGGCGGGCGCGGTCGCGCTCTTCTTCGGACCGCAGATCAACGCCCTGTACCTGCGGTGAGCCTCGTCATCGGCCTCACCGGCGGCATCGGCAGCGGCAAGTCGGCCGTCGCGGCGGCATTCCGCGCGCTCGGCGTCGAGGTCGTCGACGCCGACGACGTCGCGCACGAACTCTCCGCGCCCGGGCGCGAAGGCCACCAGCGCGTCGTCGAGACCTTCGGGCGCGACGTCCTCGCCGCGGACGGCACGCTCGATCGGGCAAAGCTCCGGCGGCGGGCGTTCTCGGACCCGGGGTTTCGCGCCGCGCTGGAGGCCGCGCTGCACCCGGCGATCCGTACGGAGATCCGCCGGCGTGTCGCCGCATGGCGCGGCGAGTACGGCCTCCTGGTGGTTCCGCTGCTCCTCGAACGGGGCGGCACCACCGATCTCGTCGATCGCGTGCTGGTCGTCGACTGCCCCGAGGACGAGCAGGTCCTCCGCGTCGGGCGCCGCAGCGGACTCGCCCCCGGCGAGGTCCGGGCGATCATGGCGACCCAGCTGTCGCGCGAGGAGCGACTCGCGCACGCGGACGACGTGCTCGACAATTCGGGCGCGACGGGGAGCATCGCGAGCGCCGTCGCGCGACTCGACCGCTCGTACCGCGCGCTGGCGGCGGCGCGGCGCGATGCCCGCCCTTGATCCGGCGGGCGAATCGCGGACAATGGCCCCCGGCCGACACCCCGCCCGATGATCCGCTACGAACATCCGCTGAACGAGCGCATACGCACGCTGATGCGGCTCGAGGACGTCCACGCGCGCGCGCGCGTGTACGTGGCGGGCGATTTGCCGCAGGACCACCATGCCGCGCTCGCCTCCCTGTTCGAGATCGCCGACATCGCCGCGCGCGCGGACCTCAAGACCGAGCTCCTGCAGGAACTCGAGCGCCAGCGCCAGCAGCTCGCGCCGCTTCGCGCCAGTCCGCGCATCGAGACCGAGGCCCTCGACGCGCTGCTCCAGGAGATCGACGCCGTCACCACGCTGCTGCTCGCGCCGGCCGGCAAGCTCGGAGCGCACCTGCGCGAGAACGAGTGGCTGATGGCGATCAAGCAGCGCAGCGCGATCCCCGGCGGCGTCTGCGAATTCGATCTCCCCGCTTACCACTGGTGGCTGCACCGCGACGCGGGAACGCGGCGCGCGGACCTCGCGGGCTGGTTCGCGCCCTTCGATCCCGTGTTCGCCGGCCTCGCGATCGTGCTGAAACTCCTGCGCGAGAACGCGCGCACGAACCGGCACATCGCCTATCGCGGCGTGTTCCAGCTGATGCTCACGACGACCAAGGTCGCGCAGCTCCTGCGCGTCGCGGTCGCGCGCGACCTCGCATGCGTCCCGGAGATCAGCGCGAACAAGTACGCGCTCAACATCCGATTCCTCGGCGTGTCGGGGCTCGACCGCGGCAGCGTCCACGACCGCGACGTCGAGTTCGACCTCTCCTTCTGCAACCTGTGACGAGGCCGATCGAGCGGAAGGAGTCCGGGGCGGTCACGCGGCCCTGCCCGCAGTGCGGCCGCCCGGTCGCGTGGGGACCGACGGCGGTGTTCCGCCCGTTCTGCTCCGAGCGTTGCCGGACGATCGATCTCGCGGCGTGGGCCGAGGGGCGCTACTCGATCGCGGGCGGCACGCCACCGGACGGCGCCGACGGATCCTCGGCGGGCGGCGACGAACGCACCGCGTAGCTCCGGACGCGCGAGGCGGCCATCGGGCGCAGGGCCGCGCGGCGTGGGGCTGCCCCGCGCCTGTCGTATGATCGGACCCGGCCTCCGGATCCGGCGACACGCCGATGAACCTCACCGAACGCCTGCGCCGCCAGGCGCTTGCCCGACCCGACGCGCCCGCGGTCGTGTGCGGCAGTGCGATCGAGGGGGTTCCCCAGGGCCGCGTCTACAGCTACGCGGAACTCGATCGCATCGTCGACGCGCTCGCGATTCGCGCGGCGGGCTGGGGTATCGCCCCGGACGAGCACGTCGTCCTCCTGTTCCGGGCGCAACTGCCGGTCCTCCTCCTGAGACTCTCGCTCGCGCGCGCGGGTCTCGCGTTCACCAACGTCGCGCAGGCCGGCGACGCGTCGGTCCGCATCCGGCTGCATGCGAGCGAGAGCCCGCGGGAGGCGCGCTCGATCATCGCGCATCCGAACTGGTGGTCGGACGGGAGCGACGTGCCGGCGCCGATGTGCCGGGACGCCGGGGTGCTGCTCCAGCGGCAGGGAACGTCGGGCACGACCGGCGCGCCGAAGCTCGTTCCGGTCACGCAGGCGATGTATGCCGCGCGCTGGGGCCAGGCGATCGGCCTGCCGCTTCCGCACGACCCGCGCCTGCTCTGCGTCAGCGGGCCTGGCGGCCTCGGCTTCGGCTATGCGCTCTCCGTGTTCGAACGGGGCGGCACGGTCGTGCTTGTCGGTCCCGAGGACAATCCGCTCGAACTCGCCGAGCGCCATCGGGCCAACGTGCTGGTCGCGTCGCCGCGCGCGATCACCAGCGCCCTCGAGAGGCGGCCCTCCGACGCGCCTCCGATTGCGTCGCTCGAGCAGGTCGTGCTGTCCGGCAGCCGCCTCACCACCGCGATGCTGCGCCTCGCGTCCGAGCGCATCGGCGGGAGCGTGGTGTGCATGTACGGCTCGACCGAGGCCGGTCCGCTCGCCGCGGGCCTCGCGTCGTCGATGCCCGACGTCGACGGTGCCGCCGGATTCCTGCTGCCCGGGGTCGACGTCCAGGCCGTCGACGAGCACGGCAACGCGTTGCCGCCGGGTCGGGTCGGCACGCTCCGGATGCGCGCGCCCGGCATGGCGCGCGAATACTTCCGCGATCGGGAAGCGACGGCGCGCGCCTTTCGGGACGGCTGGTTCTACCCGAACGACTACGGCACGGTCATGTCCGACGGCGCCCTGGTGGTCACCGGACGCGCCGACGATCTCATCAACGTCGGTGGATCGAAGATCGCCCCCGAGGCGATCGAAGGCGTGATCCTCGGCGTGCCGGGCGTGCGCGACGCCGCCGCGTTCGGCGTTCCCGACGCTCTCGGTCGCCAGGTCGTGCACGTCGCGATCGTCGCCGACGGCGACGTCGATCCCGAAGCCATCCGCGCGGCGTTTCGCGGAGTGCGCAACGTGGCGCCGCCGAGCGTCCTGCTGCGCGTCGCCCGGCTGCCGCGAAACGACAACGGCAAGCTGGTGCGCAGCGAACTCGTGCGACACCTGCGCATGATGCGCAGGTGAGGCGGCAGCGGCGCGCGGAGGCCGGCGGCCGGATTCGTCGCGGCGGCGGCTTCCCCCGGGCCGGCTTCGCCGTGTGGAATGCCGGACGCCGCGGACCTCACTTCGGCGGGAGGCCGATCGCCTTCACGAGCGCTTTCATGCGCGCGGTGTCGCTCGCGATCGTCGCCGCGAGATCCTCCGGCGTGCTCCCGACGGGGACCTCCGCGCCCGCGAGGAAGCGCGCGCGAATCTCGGGCCGCCCGATCGCGCGCACGACGGCTTCGTGCAACCGGTCGACGGTCGCCTTCGGCGTGCCGGCCGGAGCGACGAGTCCGCTCCAGACCGGGACATCCCCGGCCAGGCCGAGTTCGGCGAACGTCGGGACGTCGGGAAGCTGCGCCAAGCGCGAGGGCCCCATGATCGCCAGCACGCGTATCTTTCCCGCCTTCGCCTGCCCGAGGGCGCTCGTCGCCGAGATCACCGAAACCTTGACCGTCCCTGCGACGAGCGCCGCCGTCGCCGGCGCGCCGCTCTGGTAGGGAATGTTGAGCATGTCGGCACCGGTCCTCTGCTTGAACGACTCCGCGGCCAGCATGAACGTGTTCGTCGCGGTCGAATAGTCGACGGTGCCCGGATGCGCGCGCGAGTACGCGGCGAGTTCCTGCGGCGTCGACACCGGGAGCGACGGGTGCACGGCGATGAGCAGCGCCTGTCGCGCCACGAGCGACACGGGTGCGAAATCCCGCTGGGGATCGTAGGGGAGTTTCGCGTACAGCGCGGGATTGATCGCGAACTGCGAGCCCAACCCCGAGAGCAGCACCAGGCCGTCGGGGGCAGCGTTGGCAACGCGCTCGGCCGCGATGATGCCGTCGGCGCCCGGACGATTCTCGACGATGACGGTCTGGCCCAGTTCGGCGCTCAGGCCGTCCGCGAGGATGCGCGTCGACAGGTCGTGGCCGGAACCGGGCGCCGAAGGAGCGACCAGCCGGATCGGTACGTCGCCGGGCGTCTGTGCCTGCGCATCGGGCCGCCCGCCGAACGCCAGCGCGACCAGGAGCAGGAAGAACGGGAACGCCTTCTGTCCGACCGATCGAATGAGCGTCATCGCAGCGTCCTGGTTGGCATGGACCGCAATCTCCCGAGCGAGGCGCGCCCGGCCAGGCAGAACCGCGCGGCGGCCATGGTACGCCGGGCGAGACTCTGCCGCCACCCGATCGAGCCAGCGCAGCGGTCATGTGCGCAGCGCCCGGCGCGGCCGGCATCCGGGGTCCGCTGATCGAACCGATACCCCTGCGCGTGTCCGCCGCGCGGGTTCGCCCGCCTCCGGCGAATGGGTGCGGACACGCGCTCGCCCCATTTCCGCATCACCGACCTTCCGGAGTCGCGCGGCATCCCGGAACGGGGGGGCAAGGCGAGACCCGGCCCGGGCCCCCGGGAAACCGCGGAACACCACACCTCCCAGGTCCGGGGCGACCGGTCGATCATCGGGGAACGAGCCCGATGGCCTTCACGAGTTCGCGCATGGCCGCGGTGTCGCGGGCCACCGTCGCCGCGAGTTCCGCAGGCGTGCTCCCGACGACTACCTCGCCGTTGATCTCCAGCCGGGCGCGCACCGACGGCTCGCGGAGGGCCTGCACGATCGCGCCATGCAGGCGATCGACGATGGTACGGGACGTGCCCGCCGGAACGAAGACCGCGCTCCAGACAGGAACGTCTTCCGGCACCCCCGCCTCCGTGAACGTCGGCACGTCGGGAATCCGGGCGAAGCGCTTCGGCCCTGACACGGCGAGCAACCTCACCCGACCCGCCTCCGCATGGCCGAGGAGGATCGTCGTCGGAAGGATCGCGACCTGGACGGTTCCCGCCACCAAAGCCTGGGCTGCGGGCCCGCCGCCGTTGTACGGAATGTGCATCAGGTCCGCGCCGGACCTGCGCTTGAACGATTCGGTCGCGAGGAAGAACGTGCTGGTTCCCGCGCCGTAGTTCACCGTCCCGGGATGCGCGCGCGACCATGCGACCAGGTCTCGCACCGTCGTCGCGGGCACCGAAGGATGGACGGCGATCGCCATCGGCTGGTGGGCCACCAGCGACACCGGTTCCAGGTCGCGCAACACCTCGTAGCCGGGATTCGCGTAGATGGCAGGATTGATGATGGCCTGCGAACCGAC
Organism: Casimicrobiaceae bacterium; assembly: GCA_035427325.1. GTDB lineage: Bacteria > Pseudomonadota > Gammaproteobacteria > Burkholderiales > Casimicrobiaceae > VBCG01. The sequence goes on along the minus strand of DAOMBL010000099.1, from coordinate 1,700 downwards.
CGCCGCCAGAACGGTGAATCCGTCCGGTGCCGCCGCGACGACCTGCCGCACCGCGATCATGCCGTCCGCCCCCGGGCGATTCTCGACGACGAACGACTGGCCCAGCGCGGTGCGCAACCCCTCGACCAGATGCCGGGTCGACGTGTCATGGCCGGAACCGGCGGGTGTTCCGAGGACGACGCGGATCGGACGATCGGGCACGGTCTCCGCCGCGAACGCGACGACCGCGGCCGGAATCAGGGGGACGGCGAGAACCAGCGCGAGGATCGACCGGACGCGGCGCGGTAGCAGCGCTCGCAGCGCATGCGTCGGACCGGATCGCGGGCGGAGGGACGTGGGAAGAGGCATCGCGTGCGCGGGGCGAGGAAGGGAACGAGGTTCAGGTCGAGCGACGACGGGGCAGGGACGCGCGAGCGTCGCATGCGAGCACCTGCCTTTCGGTCGCGCAGGTTGCTCGCGACGGCCGGATGGTACCGGAACCCCCCGGTTCGACGCGATCGCCCCCGCGACCGTGACGACCGTTCATGCGGCAGGCCACATCGCGCGCCTCATCGCGATGCCGTGCGCACCGTGTTCCACGGCGATGTCGAGATCGGATCCGTCGAGTCCGCCGAGCGCGTAGACCGGCACGCGCGTCCCGGCGATGAGTTCGGCGAACCCGGCCCAGCCCAGCGTGCGCGCGCCGGGGTGGGTCGGCGTCGGCTTCACCGGACCGACCACCGCGTAGTCGACCCCGAGCGACGCCGCCCGCCCGAGTTCGTCGCGGGTGTGGCAGGACGCACCGACGAGCATGCCCTCCGGCCGCTGCGTGGCCGCCGCCAGCGCCGCGGAAGTCCAGTGGACGCCGTCGGCGTGGAGCCTGCGCGCGTCCTCCTCCGCGCCGTTGACGACGACCGTCGCGCCGTGTGCGCGCACGAGCGGCATGAGCCTCGCGGCGAACGCCTCGACGCGATCCCGCGGCCACGACTTTTCGCGCAGCTGCACCCATGCAAGCCCCCGGTCGAGGGCGCGCGCCGCGCGCGCGAGAAAGACGTCCTCGCCCAGGTCCCCGGCACAGGTGATGCCCTGCACGGACGGGAGCGTGAGCGCGGCCAGCACGCGCGTGTTCGCCGGCAGCAGCGGCGCGACGTCGAACGCCCCGGGGCGCTGCCAGCGGAACGCCTGCCCGTCGTGCCCGTGAGGCTCGCCGGCGAACGCAAACACGCGGAAGAAGTGGAGTTCCACGTGCGCGTGCGGGTAGACGTACTCCTGGACGAGCCACGGGCTCGCGCGGCGCACGACGAGTCCCAGTTCCTCGGCGAGTTCCCGGTCGAGCGCATGGCGCGCCGTCTCGCCCGGCTCGAGCTTGCCGCCCGGAAACTCCCAGTAACCCGCGTAGGGCTTGCCCTGCGGGCGTTGCGCGAGCAGGACGCTGCCGTCGGCGCGCAGGATCACCGCGGCCGCGACGCGCGTGGGCGCCATGTCAGCGGCGCTTGGCGGCGGACGGGCCGCCCCGAGGACGCCCTGCCCCCTCGGGGGGAGGCGCGCACAGCGCGCTTCGGGGGCCGGACCGGAGCGCGAGGGCTCCCGCGCAATGCCGCGCGAACTGCCATGCGACTCGGCCCGAGCGCGATCCGCGCTGCAGCGCGAACTGCAGCGCTTCGCGGGTGCGCGCGTCGGCGGCCTTCGGCGACGCGGGCGCGGCGACCCGGAAATGCGCG
>DAOMBL010000098.1:0-9506 GCA_035427325.1 Casimicrobiaceae bacterium | reverse complement strand
GGCGGGGACTCGGCGGAGCGGGGCTCCGGCGGCGCGGGTTGCTGCGCGCACGCGGCGAGCAGTCCCGCAGCCAGCAGTGCGGCGCGGCGCCGGCAGGGCGCGCCGGTCACGGACGGGGGACCGGCAGCGCGGTCACGAGTTTGGCACGGAACGCGTCGAGGTCGTCGCCGCCGTAGATCATGCTGCGCCGGAGCATCGGCGGCGGGGCGAAGAAGGCGTTGCCGCCGGGCGTCACGGTCACGCCCGCCTTGACGTTCTTCGCGTTCAGCATCTCGACGACCGTGTCGTTCACGTCGCCGTACGGAAACGCGAAGGACAGCGTGCTCTCGCCCAGGCGCGCGCGGATCACGTCGATCGGCGCATCGATCTCGGTGCGGATGCGGTCGCGATATCGCGCTTCGCTCTCGCCGGCATGCCGCAGCGTCAGGTTCGAGTGCGTCTTGCTGTGCGGCTGGATGTCGATGGCCCCACCCGCCGACATTTCCTTCATCTGGGCCCAGGTGAGCGCGTCGGGAGCGCCGACGAAGTCGGTGTAGAGGTAGACGGTCGCCGGGAAGCCGTACTTGCGGAGGATCGGCCAGGCGACGTCGTAGGTCGACCGGTAGCCGTCGTCGATCGTGACCACCACCGACTTCTTCGGCAGCGCGGCCTTGCCGTCGAGGAATTCGACGAGCTTCGACATCGGGACCACCGTGTATCCGTTCTGCGCGAGGTAGCGCATCTGCGCTTCGAAGGCCTGGGGCGTCACGGTCGTCGAGTTGGCCTTCGGGCCGAATCGGTGGTAGCAGAGAATCGGCACGGCCTGCACGGCGGACGGCTCGACGCCGCCGGGATTGAGCATCGCCACGGGGATGGCGAGCGCGCGCCCCGCGTGCGCCTCGTCGATGCGGTTGAACTCCGCGATCTCGAAGCGCCGCGAGCGGTCGCCCAGCCAGCGCTCGGCGAGCGACGCCAGGTTCTCGCCCGGGCGCGGGACGACGACCACGAACGCGGCATCGCGCGCGAGTACCGGCCCGGTCTCCGCCGGCGCGAAGGTCAGGACCTCGGGCCTATCGGCCGGCCTCTGCGGCGCCTCGGCGCACGCTGCGAGCAGCGCGGCGAGCGCGATCGCGCCGGCGAGACGCAGGTCAAACCGGGGCGGCAGGTGCGGCATCGGGGGCGTCGGTCGCGGCGGTATGCGCGGCGGGCGCGGGATCATGTCGGGCCTCCAGGGCCGCGGCCGTCTTGTCGAAGGCCGCGTACAACTCGCCGAATTCGTCCTTCCTCGTCTCGCCGATGCGCACGTCGTAGCGGCCGTGGGCGATCTCGTCGAGCGAACTCTTGAGCACCCGGATCGGCGCGGCGATGCGCCGGGCGAGCAGGTACGTGCCGGCGGCCACCGCGGCCACCGTCACGAGCGTCAGGATCGCGAGCAGGACGAACACGAGGTTCGCGACCCGCGCGAGCGGGGCTTCGTAGATGCCGAGGTGGACCGCACCGATGCGCTTCTTCTGGAAGAGCACGGGGACGTCGAAGTCGAGCACCTTGCCGCTGTCGAGTTCGTGGGTGCGAACGGTGACCTCGGCGTCGGGCGAGCCCACCGGCGAGGCGTTGGGCGGCGGCTGGTACTTCTGGCCGACCTGCTTCGGGTCGTTGCTGCCGCGCACGACGCCGGTGTCGTCGTTCACGATGAGGTAGGGGAAGTCCTGGCGGCCGAGCGTGTCCTGCACGAAGACGTCGATCGCGGCGAAGTCCTCGGCGAGGAGCGGCACGGCGCTCTGCGTCGCCATGAACTTCGCGAGCGAGGCCCCGTAGCCCTTGACCTGGTCGAGCATCGCCGCGTACTGGCGCTGGTAGAGGATGCCCGCGGTGACCGTCATCGTCACCGCGACGATGGCGGCCATGATCGCGGCCCATCGCACCGACAGCGAGATGCCCTTGCTCTCGCCCTTCTTCTCCTCTTCGTCCTTCAGTTCGCGCGCGACGCCGATCAGCGCCTGGGCGAACTCCTCGCCGGTCTGGAAGCGCTTCTCGGGCTGCTTCTTGAGCGCGCGCTCGATGACCCGGCGCAGCGACAGCGGCGCGTCCGGGCGCAGCTTCTCGACCGCCGGCGGATCGGTCTGCGTGATCTTCATCGCCACGCTGATGATCGAGTCGCGCTCGAACGGGAGCTGGCCGGTGACGGGCTTGTAGAGGACGACGCCGACGCTGAAGAGATCGGAGCGCGAATCCACCTTCTGGCCGAGCACCTGCTCGGGCGACATGTAGTTGGGCGTGCCGAGGACGTCGCCCAGCTGGGTGTTCTGAGTCAGTTCGTGGTCGGAGCCGTCGATCCGGCAGATGCCGAAGTCGGTGACCTTCACCTGGTTGCCCGACGACACCAGCATGATGTTGCCGGGCTTGATGTCGCGGTGGATGATGCCCTTCTTGTGCGCGTAGTCGAGCGCCCGGGTGAGCTGGATGCCGATCTCGACCACGTCGCGCGTGGAGAGACGCTGCTCGCTGCGGATCAGGTCGGTCAGCGTCATGCCGTCGACCAGCTCCATCGCGATGTACGGGTGCTTGCCGTCGACGCCGACGTCGAAGATCGTGACGATGTTGGGGTGCGACAGCGTGCCGGCGCCCTTCGCCTCGCGGAGGAACCGGAGCCGGTACTGGTCGTCGTCGGCCAGCTGGCTCTTCAGGAGCTTGATGGCGATTTCCCGGTCGATCTCCGGGTCGTAGCCCTTGTACACCCGCGCCATCGCGCCTTCGCCGATGATCTCGCGGATCTGGTAGCGTCCCAAACGTTCCATCGTCGCGTTTGCCCTGTTGGCGGCGTCCGGGCGTGGCCCGGCGCCCCGGCGAGGATACTGCCTCGGGCCGATCCGGCATAGCCCCGCCTTGCGCGGCACCGCGGCGAATGATCGCGTTGACGCGCGAGCCCGGCGGGATCGAGGCTGACGCCCGGCCTTGATGCCCGCGGCCCATCCCCTATACACTTGCGTTCGACGCGAGCACCCACGCGATGCCGACGGAATCCGCCCCCGCACCGAAACAGGCCGCGATCCTGTTTGCCGACATCGCCGGCAGCACCCGGTTGTATGAAACACTTGGTGACAGCGAGGCGTTGGCGACGATCACGCGGGCGCTCGACGTCATCCGGCAGGTCTGCGAGGAGCACGGCGGACGGATCGTCAAGACCATCGGCGACGAGGCGATGGCGATCTTTCCCAACGCGGCGAACGCCGCCTACGCGTCGATCACGATGCAGACCCAGGTGTCCGCGCAGCGGACGAGCCGGGGGGCGCCGCTCGCCATCCACGCCGGGTTCCACTTCGGTCCGGTGATCGAGGAGGCGAAGGACGTCTTCGGCGACTCGGTCAACCTCGCGGCGCGACTCACCTCGCTCGCGAAGTCCGGCCAGACGCTGCTGTCGGCCGACACGCTCGCGATCCTGTCGCCGTCGCTGCGTTCCCGCACCCGCCCGCAGGACACCCACACGGTCCGCGGCAAGCAGTCCGACATCGCGGTGTTCGAATTGATCTGGCAGGAGTCGCGCGAGGAGCTGACCGCGATGGCGCCGCGCGCGAACGTCCGGGCGGCGGCGCTGCGCCTCAAGCACGGCGACCGCCAGGTCGAACTCGGTCCCGACGTCAACCTGTTCACGTTCGGCCGCGACGCGCAGAGCGACATCGTGATCGGCGACAAGATGGCCTCGCGGCAGCACGCGCGGATCGAGCGCCGGCGCGACAAGTTCGTGCTGATCGACCACAGCACCAACGGCACCTTCTGCACGGTGCACGGCGAGAACGAGATCGAACTGCGCCGCGAGGAGTTCACCCTCCGCGGCCGCGGCCGCATATCGTTCGGCCACGCCTTCGCCGAGGATCCCTCCGAGGCGGTCGAGTTCGAGTCGCACGGCGCCTGAGGCGGCGCTTCGTCGGGCCGTGCCGGTTGCCTTCCGGGCCGCGGAGGGCAACAATCGCGGGATGACCGGATCGGACGGCACGGACATCGCACGCGAAGCGCCCGCGGCGGGCGTGCCGGTCGAGGCGGCGGGGCAGACGCTCGCGAAGGACACGGTACGGATTCCCGGCATGACCTCGGTGGCGCCCTCCGTGGTGCGTCCGGCGCTCGCGGTGATGTTCCGCGTGGCGATCGGACCGAAAGCCGATCGCTACGTGCCCCGCTTCCTCGCGTTCGAGCGCGCGGGCCGCGCGCGGGCGGGCTGGAACTGGTCCGCCTTCGTCGCGCCCCCGGTGTGGGCGTTCTACCGCAGGCTGTGGTCCGAGGGTGTCGCGTTCTCGCTCCTGCCGGTGGCCGGCGCCTTCGCGTTCGCGGCGTTCGGCGGCGCGCTCGAGGGACCCGGAGCCGCCTGGTGGATCGCGCTCGCGACCTTCGTCTGGCTCCTGCCCGCCGTGCTCGCCGCGCTGTCGGCGGACGCGCTGCTGTGGGGCCGGACGAGGCGCATCGTCGCCGCCGCGGAGATTGCCGCGCGGAGCGCGACGCGGGCGATCGCCTCGCTCGCGGAGGTCCGGCCGACCTCGCCTGCCGCCGCGATCGTCCTGGGCGGAGGGGCCATCGCGCTCGCGATCGCCGCGCTCGGTCCTCCGATCCAGGCCGAGTACGTCGCGCAAGCGGCGCGAACGGCCGTCACGCGCGTGCTCGCCTCGCTCGGCGGGGTCCAGGCGGCCGTGGAGGCCGCGCGCGACCGCACCGGGACCATCGCGCAGGCCCGGAGCGTCGGCCGGCAACTCGCGCAGAACGACGGGCGCTACGTCGGCGACGTCTCGGTGGACGCGGTGAACGGCCGCGTGCGCGTCGCGCTCGGTCCGTCGGTGCCCGGTGCGGCCGGCAAGGCGATCGTGCTCGCGCCGACCGTCGATGCCGCCGAGCGCGTGCAGTGGTTGTGCGTGCCGATCGACATTCCCGCCCGCTATCTGCCCGAGGCCTGCCGGCGCTGATCGCGTCGCGTCACAGGCTCGGTCCCGCGACCGCGCCTTCGTACCGTCTGAGGCGCCGCTCGTAGATCGCGATCACCTGGGCGCCGAGGAGCAGCACGGTCGCCGCGATCTCGAACGTCAGCAGCACCGCGATCGTGGTCGCGAACGAGCCGTAGACGACCCCGATCTGCGAGATCGTCGCGAAGTACCAGACCAGGACGTGCCGGGTGACCTCCCAGAGCAGCCCGGCGACGATGCCGCCGATCAACGCGTGCCGGAGCCGGAGCTGGCCGGCCGGCATCACGAGGTAGATCGCGGTCAGCAGCAGGATCTCGCCCGCGACGCCCAGCAGGTAGACGACCCACACCGATACCCGGTCGAGCGTGCGTGGCTCGCCGAAGAGGCGGATCTCCGAGCCCGACAGCGCCTGCAGCGCGCCGGACACGACCGTGATCACGACGAGACCGAGGCCGACGATCACGATGAACGCGTAGGGGATGAGCATCGAGGTGAGCCAGGTCCGCTGCCGTTCGCGGCGGCGGTGGTGGAAGATCACCGAGAACGACTTCTCGAGGATGCCGAAGGCGAGCGAGCTGAAGAAGAGGAGCACGACGACCACGGCCCAGGACACTTCCAGGCGATGACGAAGGAACGACGCGAGGTCCGCCACCACCGCCTCCGACTGTCCGGGCAGCACGAGATCGAGGTAGCGGACGAGCGTCGAGACCAGCATCGTCGGGTCGAGGACGTGCGACAGCGCGACGACGAGCAGGATCAGCAGCGGGACGATCGACAGCAGCATGTAGTAGGCGACCGCGCCGGCCAGCAGCAGCCCGTGGTTGTGCGAGAACTCGCGAAACACCTCGCGCACGAACGGCCAGGGGTGCCGCGCGATCTCGACGGCAGGAGAGACGTAGCGGCGGAGGTGCGCCGCCGCCCCGTGCGCAGGCTTCGGGGCCGCGTCGGCGGCCGGAGGCGGACCGCCCACGCGTCAGAACCCGAACGGGACGACCTGCGGGCCGAACAGCACCCGGTGCAGCGCCGCGAAGGCCGCGAACGCCGCCAATCCGGCGGCGATCGAGATCGCGTCGTGGGCGAGTCGGGGCTCGAACGATCGGATCCGGCCGCCGGCCACCGCCGACGCGAGATCGACGAGCGCCCACGCGAGGAAACCGCCGAAGAGCACCGTGCCGGCGAGGTCGCCGTTCGCGAGGAGGTGCACGCCCGCCCACAGGATCGTCCCGAGGAGCATCGGGTGGGCCAGCGCGCGACGCAGGTGGCCCCTGAGGTTCGCGGCGGCGAGGAGGACCATCGCGATCGCCATCGCGACCGGGGCCGCCGCGACGGCGGCAGGCCACGGCGCGAACAGGCGGGTGCGCGGCGCCGTTGCGAATCCGGCCACGATCAGCACGAGGCCGATGCCCGAGATCGCCGAGAACAGGCCCCGGTAGCCTCGCTCGCCGAAGCGCGCCACGAGCGCACTGCGGCGGGCGGGCATGGCCGGCACGAGGTGCATGCCGAGGAACAGCACGAGTCCTGTGACGAGCAACGCCATCGTGGGGCACCGCGCGCGAAAGGTCCCACTCTACAAGACGCACGGCCCGGTCAGGGTGCGGCGCGCTCCTTCGTCGATGCGGGCGGCGTGCACATCGCGACTCCCGAGGGGCCGTAGCCCTCCGCGATCCAGCCCGCGGCGAGCATCGACTGCCGCAGCGCGGGCGAGGTGACGTATCGATGATTCACGGCGCGCCGGCCGTTGAACAGGCGGTAGACGGGAGTGCTGCCCGGCGGACATGCTCCGCTCGCGGCATCCGGCAGGGCGACCGCGAACACTTCGCGGGATTCGAGCAGCCACGCTCCCCCGAAAAGGTCGAGCACCGCCTGGCACTCGCCGGGCGAGGCCGAATAGAAGTGTGTGTCGAGACCCGCCTGCGGGAGGCCCCAGAACCGGCAGACCGGAGTTGCGGCGGGAAAGTCGCGCGCGCCTGCCGGCGCGATGCCGAACGACTCGCCGGTGCGCGCCCAACCGGAAAGCACGCCTGCGTCGAGGATCGCGATCTCGGCCGGACTCGAGGTCACGAAATAGTCGTCGGTCGATGCGCGCCGGAATTCGACCGCGACGCCGCCCGGCGGGGGCGTGGTCGCGATGGTGGCGCCGGAGTCCGGATCCAAGACGAGCGAGGAGACGTCGACGGCCTCGAACGCGTCGCCGGAGAGCCGCGCGAGCGCATGCAGATCGTCGTCGTTCCAGCGCGGATCGGGCGCGCCGGAGAGGTACCAAGACGAGCCGTTGTCGGCGAGCATCATGCCGTAACGCTGCAGCGCGACGAGGATCGGTCGTACGGTCGCGGGGAACGCCCCGACATCGACGCTCGCCTTCAGCCGGAAGCGTGCGCCCATCGGCGGGTAGGCGGCGCCCGAGAGGCTCGACGCTTCGTGCCGCGCGGGCCACGTGTACTCGCCGCGCGTCTGCGGCGCGGTGAAACGGAGCGCGTGCGCGATCTCGCCGGAGGCCGCCTCGTCGTAGCGGACGAGCCCGGGCAGGATCGGCAACCCCGCGGCGTCGGCGGAGGTCCAGCCGGCCGGGCGCAGCGCGTGGCCGCCGAGGTCGTAGATCGCGCCGGACCCGGCGCGCCAACTGCCGTCGGCGTTCGGATAGGCGGCGTACAGCTCGTAGAGCCGGCAGGTCGACGCCTCCACGACGAGCACGTGGCGATCGCCCGTCGAGGCGGCTCCTCCTTCGATCGGCGCGCCGGCGGGAATCGGATAGGGGCCGGCGTCGCTCTCGTCGTCGTATTCGAAGCGGACCGGCACCGCCGCCGTGCCAGGGGGCGCAACGACGAACGGTATGCCGTTCGGCGCGCCGTTCCAGACCGTGCCGAAATCGGGATGCAGCGGTTTGTTCGCGCCGATCGTCGCCACCCACGCGGCCGACTGCGGATGCACGGGCAACCCGTCGACGCGCACGTTCCAGATGTTGCCGGCCGGAAAGAGCGCGCAGCCGCCCACGACGGGCGGCGCGCCGCGCGACGGGGCGACGAACGCGAGCGCCGCGAACGCGGCGATCGCGACGAGGCTCCCGCGAGCCGGCCGCGCCTCGCCCATCGGGTCAATCGTCGGTGGCCTGCCAGGCGACCGAGAACGGCCTCGGCACCGCGTCGAGCGCGGTCACGAGCCGCACGCGCACGAACGACGACAGTTCGCCGAAGCTGTCGCGCAGCCCCTGCGCGCCGTCCGCCTTCGAGAGCTGGTGGAAGCGCGCGCGTCGCATCGAGGGCCGCGCGCGCACGACGAGCGCGATCGCGAGTTCGTCGAGCCGCGGCTCCCGGCTGAGGTAGGCGCCGTGGGGCGCGACCGCCGCGATCTCGAGCGGATTGCGCGCCCACTCGCGATTCACGCGCTCGGCGAGTTCGCAGGCGCGTGCCACCAGGAGCTTCGCCTTCGCCCGCAGCAGCGGCTCGACGATGCGCGCATTCGCATACTCGACGAGCTTCGACGTGACGAGGAAGTCGCTCGCCGGATCGACCGGTTTGCGCAGGAGTCCCTCGGCACACAGGTCGTCGAGGAGCGCCCGGCCGTCGACCGTGTCGACGCCGAAGTCCTGGCGCAGGAAGGCACCGCGCACCCGCGCGCGCTCCGGCGGCAACCCCGCGACCCGGGCCGCGACACGCGCGGCGACCGATCGCAGGGCGATGGCGCCCAGGCCGAAATAGTGGCGGTCGGAGACGAGCGTGCGCGTCTTCATCGGGTCGCGAGGGGGGAGGGTGGGTTCTATGACATTAGCATAGAGACTCGTCGCCTGGGTAGCACGGGAACCCGGCCTCCGGGACGGCAGGCGCCCGATGCGGCGCCGGCGCAACGGTCCTGGCCGGGCCCCCCGCTGGAACCGATTCGCCCGGCCGGGTTACATTGCCATCGGCCAGGGCCGCGGGCCGCGCAGGGTCGGGCCGACGAAGCCCGCGCGGCCGGTCGGGGAGGACGAAGATGTTCCGATTCTCGCCACAGGTGATTCCGTTCATGCTCACGATCGCCGCGATGTTCTTCGCGGCGCAGGGCGCGTTCGTGTCGGCCGTCCACCTCTGGTACGGTTCGTCGTACCGGCAGGTCGAGTTCGCGATGGAGGAATGGCGCCCGAACGAAGGGTCTCCCTACGTCGCAGGCGCGATCGCCGGGTCGAGCGAACCCTCGCCGTTCCATCTGCCCGGCAAGGTCGTCGACGGCCAACGGGTGCTCGCCGAGGCGCCCGCGGTGCCATTCGAAGCGGGGCGCACGGTCAAGGTGTGGTACTCGCCCGACGCGCCGCTCATGAGCTACAACGGCGAAGCCGTCAACGCCGTGCCGGTCGACGGCTTGCCGGAACGGCCCGGCTGGGGCCGCCTGCTCGCGAGCCTCGCCACGACGATCGTCGTCGCGATCGTCGGATTCTTCGCCACCGGCTGGGTGGCGAACCGCTGGTCGATGCGGATCGCCCTGAACTGAAGTCCGTTCACGCCACCCGCAGCGCGCGCACCTTCGCAATCGCCAGCAGCGGTTCGACCCGGCGCGCGACGGCCGCGAGCAGGGCGCCCGACGCGAGCCAGGTGGCCACCGGCAGGGCGGCCA